>JACRQB010000231.1 GCA_016222925.1 Nitrospirota bacterium
ATTGACTTCTTGGAAAGATCCCTTCGAGACCTCTTGCCGCACCGTTTGGTTGCCGGCTTCGATTCCGAGCGCCAGCCAGTTGATGCCGGATCGCCTAAACAAGTCGATATACTCATGGCGCACCGTATCGACCCTGGCATAGGCCCACATCCGCAAAGCCAACTTTCGTTCGATAATGTCCTGCAGCAGAGGCTCGTAATACTTCCGATTCAAGAAAAACATTTCGTCGCTGATGCGGATGGTTTCCACCCCCATCTCCGCCAGCTTCTCCAGCTCTCCGGCAATGAGCTTCGCGCTCCAGAAACGCATGCCACGGGACTGCGCCGCATCAACTGAGCTGCCATTATCGACACGATTGATGATGTTGATCATGCAGAAATCACAGGCAAACGTGCATCCCAAGGATGTGTAGATCGCGGCAAAGGGCGTACGCTTCTCATGATCGAACTCAGCATGCCAAAAGTGCGCCCGATACAAATCCAGCGGACGCGTCCGATATGGCAAGAGATCCCACGCGTAGCCAGGCATATCGATGTCCATTCGATCTTGCGGGACGACTGCTTGCGGCTCATTCAAGATCGACCGACGCGTTTCCCTGGGATCGCCTGTCTTATATCCAATCCCTTTCACGGCCTCCAGCCCAGAACGGAGGTCCGTGCGCAGAAGATTGTGCAATGCATACACTCCCTCATTCAGAAGCACGAAATCGACGAACGGAAGCTGCAGGACATCCGTCGGTAACGCGCTGGTATGAGATCCCACGAAACAGACAGGGAGATTCGGGTGCTGTTGCTTGAGTTCGCTGGCAAGCGCGCTGGCCCCGATCATGCCAGTGGTCCCGGAATTGGGATTTTGTCCATACACCACGAACACGATCAGGCGAGGGTTCGCACTCTGAATCCGACTCACGGCTTCGGACAGCGATAACTTCTCGGCGTCACAATCCAGAATCGCGACGCCGAAGCCCTTCGCTCGACATGACTGAGCAAGTAATAGTGCCCATGTCGGAGGTTCAATTGCCGAATAGGTCTTCGCCAATCCTTGATAAGCTTGTAACGACGAATCGGCATTGACGAAGAGCACATCCAGCTGTTTAGACGTCATGCGAGACCTGGCCATTGCTACCGTTGTCACTCCTCACCGTGCGTCAGAACGTCCCTCGCCAAGAGGCTTTGCATCATGCCAGGCAGATCCCACAACTGCAACCATGAAAGGACTCACTAGCGAGGGATGGCACAGCCCACTCAGCAAAATATTCGCTCCTTGAGCTTCAATGCCAACGTATACGGATCGACCCGAACGAAACGGGAACGGAGCAATCGATGTCGCCATATACGTCGCCTCAGCGAGTGAAGCTCATGCGGTCGCACCTGCCCAATCACATGCGACGTGCCATTCCGGAAACGATGCGTCGTTCGCCCACTGAGGATGCTCTTACCGTACTCTTTCGCAGCCTTGCGGTATGCAACTTCCGCCGGCTTCTCCACCGCACTCAATCGTTGACTCCGTTGATCATGATGCGTCCTGCCGAAGTTTGCGACTACGGGGATAAAGTACGGGCTATACCCTTCCGTAACAAACCGGTACATGAAACCGAGATGCGGGCAGGTTCGGAACCAACCACTCGACCGCGTATCGGGGAACCACGCCCGAATCACCTCGCTCCTCACGCAATAGTTTCCTTCAGGTAAGGGGAAGCCACCTACAAGCCAAAAGGCGAGAAAGTCCTGTTTCTGCGGAGGCGGGTCTGCGAAGAAATCTTGAAACGAAACATTCAACAATTCCCCCTCCTCGGACATCGTCTGAGCAAACCCCCACACCAACGAGACCTCGTCATCCTTTTCAAGAACCTCAACGCATTTTCGGAACCAGTTCGGATCGAGAAAACCATCCGAGACGCAGCACTGAATGATGTATTGGCCTCTCGCCATAGCCAAGGCTTTTTGATAGGCCTCCACGACGTGCTCATCCCGCTCAGAGATCCACCGGACATGGGGAAATTCTTTGAGAATCTCTACTGTCCCATCTGATGATCCTCCATCAACAACAATGTGCTCAATGCTTCGGAAAGTCTGCGCCGCCACACTTTCGATCGTCTGCCGGAGAAAACGTCCATGATTGAGGGACGGTGTCACAATCGAGAGTACTGGCTGCGCGACATCGATAAGATCCTCACTAATCTTGGTCTGCATGATCAGACGGACAAACAGGGCATGGATAACTCTCGGTTCGTAGAGAATCTAACGTCACGAGCGGGAAGCATTTATCTTTGAGAGCCGACGCTCCAAACTTAGGGACAAGCCCCGGTTTCCTCACAGATTCCACCTACGGCTGGTCGACCCTGACGGAGCCACTTTTTTGCCATGACGTACTGTAGAAGCACCATGGCGAACCCAGAGATGACCAGCGCGATCACGGCCTTGCTTTCAGATAACTCCCCAAATCCGGCACCCATCGCACGTCCCAGGAGACACAATGGAACGGCTAATGCTGCCGCATACAGGATTCGCCGAATCGGCCATACAACCGGCAACGCGCGACGACTGATGGGAATAACCGCAATAAAGGCAGCCCCTGCAGCCGCTAGAAGCGCCAACGCCGTCCCCAACAGGGGCTCAGAGGGAGCGAGAAGGTATACGAGCGTCGGCGCGACGAACGCACCGATCATGACAGGTACGATGTTGACGGTCATGTCGACTTTTGCCAAACCAAGCTGGTGAAGGGTCGAGGAGATAGCCCGAAACGTTTCCGTCAATGCGGGCCAGATAAGAATCGACGCAATCACTTGAAACTGCTCTCCCAGGAGGAGCTTCACCAGAAATGTTGCGTTCCCGATCAGGAATGCACCAAACAGAATGACGGCAGGGATATAGGCTGCTGCATAGTCATTCCATGCCCTTGCGATGCCCTCAATATTTTGCCCTTTCAGTGCTCGAAACATGGTCGGGCTGTAAAACTCGTTGAAGAGACTCTCGAAGGTCTGCATGGGCACTGAGCAGATCATATATCCGGCCGCAAACAACCCAACAGTCGTAACATCGGTGACCCAGCTGAGTACAAACCGATAACTTTGTGTCTGGATCCAGAAGAACAGGAACGCGATCGCCTGAGGTCCCACAAACATGGACATCGTCTTCCAATCGAATGGGAGCACACGTGGCACCTCGGAACGCACAGGAACTGTCATTCTGGCATACCGATCTAACAGCACATAGGAAAGGGATGAGAGAAGAAATCCGAAAAATATTCCGAGCAACCATAGCTCAGGACTTGCTTCCTGTTTCGACCACCATATTGCTAAGAGAAGCCCTCCCCACGCCGCGATGTTCATGAACAGGATATAGAGAAATCGATGGCCGATGAGATTCAGCCCTGAACTCCCCATCGTATGAAGCGCAAAACCTACCGTATAGAGTACGACTAATCCTGCAACCCAGACTGGAGCCATTCCTGAAACTACCATAAACTGAGTCTGAATCGCCCACACGACCGAACCACATGCCAGAGCAACAGCAAGGATAATAAGCAGATAGGAGCCCAGCCTTTGGCTTAATATTCCAGCATCCATCCACTCCAGACATCCACGACCGATATAGGCCGTCATGGGCATTAACAAGGCAGACGTCCCGAGGATGGCAAGGCTCATCAGCTGGTTCATGCTTCCGACTTCACCGGGCGACAACACCGTCGTCGCGGTCTTGATGGTGACAAGCCCCGCGAGGACTTGGAGAGCTCGTCCAAGACCAAGAATGATGATGTCACGAAATGGTGTCATGACGAGTCATCCTATCGCAGGACTCCGCATCGCCCTTCGAATGCGTCGGCAAGGGGTTGCCGCGCCGGAGGCACAATCTGTTCCGGCAATTGAGATGGGGAAAAAAACCGCACCTCTTCACTCTCGTGACTACAGATGATGCGTCCGGACAGCACCCGCGCTCCGACGACGACATCGACCAGTTGAACCACATCGCCATTGTCCGGATAGGTCACGATACGACCATCAGGGTCTGAATACACGCCGATCAGATGCGTGACCTCCACGGTGAGGCCAGTCTCTTCCAGCACCTCTCGTGCGGCTGCATCAATCAGAGACTCACCCGGCTCGACCTTTCCTCCAGGCAATCCCCACCATCCACAATCACGACGCTTTTCCAACAGTATGGATTCTTCTGGCCCCCGAACGACCACTCCGACTCCCACGCGCACCCGCATCCCCTCCACAACGGTGTTCCCGTACATTGAGCACATCTCGGACTGGTTCATGCAGACGGTCCCAACACCATGTTCTTTAGAATTTGACCGAGCCGGTCTGGCCCTTCATAGCGGCCGACGGTATGGATTACTTCATTCCAGGAAGGAGAGTGTCCGGCGCGACCACAGGCTTCTCATGCCGGCACCACATCGTTCACATCGATTTCGACCACCGCCGCTTGTTGAATCAGGTGCACTCCGATCACTAAGCGATGTCGTTTCTCTTTCCGCATCAGAATTCCGAGAACCCCCTGCAGGGGGCCACGAACAACTTCCACCTTCATGCCTTCATGGAGATAGGGGTGTGGATCATAGGGAAGCACACTCGTCATGAGACGACGGAGTGCATTTATTTCCTGCTCCGGGATCGGTTCGGGACGACTTCCGCTGCCGACGATTTCGACAACACCTGTCGTCTGTTGCACCGGTATCTTCTCCTGCTGAGAAAACCGTACAAAACAATAGCCTGAAAATAAGGGGACCTCGATTTCTTTTTTCCTGTCCTTCCACTGGCTCAGCCGTTTGACCGTCGGCAGCAACGGCTCGATTCCTTGCTTGTCCAGCTGATCTCGCACCAGTTTTTCGTGACGAGACTTAGTACGTAGGGCGTACCAATGGAGATTGTCTGTCTGGTCCATCTGGTCTGTCTCGTCTGTCTGGTCTAGGAGGTCTGTCTGGTCTGTCTCGTCTTGGTTCGGAGGTACTTGATGAGTCCGGAGATGATCTTACCGGTCTTCTCCGCTTGCGCATACATCTCATCGAAGCTTTCTTGGGAAATATATTTTTGGTCAATCGCGACATAAAGATGACTCTGGACTTCCGCTGCGGAAGACATAGCGATGAATAGGAATTGTACAAATTCCTTGTCGGAATGTCGGACTAATCCTTCGGCAATATTCGACATCACTGATACAGATGCCGCTTGTATCTGTCCGCACAGCCTGACATCACGTTGCCAGATTGGATTTCGACCTATCGCTTCATAGATCAGCCGCGTGAGTTTCCGAGCTTCTTTCCAGCAATCGAGATCTTCGAAATGGGTCAATTTCATGGCATTCGTCTGTCTCGTCTGTTTGGTCTATCTGGTCTATCTCGGCCGCCCCTATTACCAAATAGACAAGATAGACATCTTCAACCAGACAGACCCTTTTAGATACAGCTTCGCCCTCTCACTTACAGTGCATAGAAAAACGGTCGCCCAGCGGCGCTTACATTACAGGAGTAAGCGCGATGATCTTGCTATCCAGAACCTGGTACCGTCCAAGTGTTGTACGGTGCCTCGCCGTGTGCTCGAAATCCGCCAGTAACACCGCATCGAACTCCCATCCACTCAACGCCTCCGGCGGCCAAACCGGATAGGACAAGAACGACTCCTGCTGGTTATCAGCGACAAATCCAACCAAGGTCATCTGCATTTCTCGGAGCGACAGATAGGCCATCTCAGCAAGTTCACCGGTTCCATAGATGACGACGCGTTTCGTTCCGTTGTTGGCTGCCTGAGACAGCGTTTCTCGTAGCCGCGCGCGCATATCACGGTAGTGAGACAGGGAATACTCCATATAGAGGTAGGCCAGTCTGGATTTCTCGGCAAACCCTTGCGGCGTCAGCAAATACCGAACTCGGTGCGAGGGAATCGTGGTGATCTTGATATAACCCTTCCGCGCCAACCGCTTGAGATAGAGATTGGTCAGCCCCAGAGCGACTCCTAGCTTAGTTGAAAGAGACCGCTGTGTGACCGCACCATCACGCTCCACCTCAGCCAGCAAGAGAAGATCTCGTTGCCCTTGGAAATTCATAGAGTTAGCGCGCCATCCTCCAACGTTCAGGATATGAACATAGAAGCGCAGTTGAGTCAAGAGCGACACCTCGCAATAACTCTTCCTCCCCGCTGATGGACCGGCTTATAGATGAAGTACGGTAAGCGCTGACGGGGCCTCTGAAACTTTGG
>JACRQB010000232.1 GCA_016222925.1 Nitrospirota bacterium
CTCGACGGGGGACAGGTGACCCACCCCGAGGCGGGGACCCCGCAAGGCGGCGTACTCTCGCCGCTGCTGGCGAACATCTACTTGCACGAGGTGCTGGATGTGTGGTTTGAGGACGTAGTCACGTCACGATTACAAGGCGCGGCATTCCTGATCCGGTACGCGGATGACATCATCATCGTGTGCGGACGGGAGGACGATGCTCGGTACGTGGCGACCGCGGTGCCGGAGCGATTCGGGCACTACGCGCTCACGCTGCATCCCGAGAAGACGCGGGTCTGCCCATTCCGGCGACCACGCACGCTCGCCGGGCCAACCGGTGCGGCGGACGACCAGGATCCGGAATCGTTCGACTTTTTGGGGCTGACCCATGGCTGGCGACGGAGTCGGCGCGGGTGGTGGGTCGTGGGGCAGCGGACGGCGAAAGACCGCCTGAGTCGGGCGCTGACACGCGTGAACGACTGGTGCCGGACACATCGGCACGAGGAACTCACCGTGCAACAGGGCGGCCTCGGCCTCAAACTGCGGGGGCACTATGGATACTAGGGCGTCACCGGTAACCTGGTCGCGCTCAAGCGGTTCTCGCATGAGGTGCAACGTCGCTGGCACAAGTGGCTCCGTCGCCGGTCGCAACACGCTCGGATGACCTGGGACCAATTCCAACGGCTGCTGCAGCGCTATCCGCTACCGCGGCCCGTCGTGGTCCATTCCATCTACTGTCGCCCAGCGAATCCGTGACCTGAGGAGCCGGATGTGTTCATCGCGCACGTCCGGATCTGTGGGGGGGCCGGGGCAGGTCACTGCCTCGGTCTACCCGACTTTTGTGCATCGCGAGAGCCAGCTCGATTCTCGACGTTACCGAAAAATACAAAAGGAATGGTCCAAGCCTTCGTAAGTTGATAGTCCTTTGCAAAGATGATCTTAGGAGCCTGTGTATTACCTTGTTGAGGCGCGCGGAGTATGGCGCTTCCGATGAGCGGAGCGAAGGAAATGCGGTGAGGATCAGTGAGGCGGCTTGGTCGTCTGGCTTGAGCGGTGGAAACAGCAAGAGCCTTTGCTCTTGGTTGAATTGAGTCTTCGCCGCTCAGGCGACTTTTTGGCGCACATAGCCGGCGAGCTCTCAAAACCCCGACGAACTGGTCTGAGGCTACGCGAAGAAGGGGAACACGCTTGATGAGCGGGCGACCAGGCAGCTGGCTGAGGTCGGTCGCAGGCCCATCTTAGTATGACCTTTCTTCAACCATCCGAGTGGAGCCTCTAGTGGTGACCTTTGAGTAGGGTCAACAGTATGGCTCAAATTCTCCGTATGGTGCTCACACCCGAAGAGTCGCGGGATGCTCAAAAAAGGCAGCCCTGTAAGGCTGCAGCAAGTGAAGAGGCGAGGATGTACATACCAAGCTTCGCTTGAACCGCTCACTTCGATCACATGCGAGCGGAGCGGGTATCTTGCCTTCGCCTTTTTTAGTACGTTAAGCTTCTGAGTGACGCGAGAACGTCGCCGGCAGACTTTTTAAGCATCCTGCCTAATTACTCTCACCACCTTTCAGGTATCCAAGGCCGATCTTGACCGCTCGACGGGTGATTTCCGCCCAACGTGCTTGGGGGTAGGCAGAGAGGACCGCCGCAGCTTTGGGGTCCTGGATCTCAAGGTTCAGAATTCTCAAGATGCCGTCGTCAATCTGAATGTCTGCCACTAAACTCCCTCCTTGTTCATGGGAAGACAACAGGAATACCGCTCGAAGCGGGTGGTGCGTTGACTGATCTTTGAACCCATGTTAGCATGAATCCAACGTTTTTTCTCGGGATATTATACGTACGGTATATATACCTATTCATTTCAAGGAGGATTGTATGATTCGGTCACAGGCGATTCATTCAAGGCTGGTCGGTCCTGGTCTTACCATCCTTCTCATCATGGGACTGACGGCTTGTGGCGGTCCTCCTAAATGGGTTGAAAAGGGGTCCGGAGCGTTTAATGAAAAAGACAGCAAAGCGTTTTACGGGGTGGGGGCTGTCGCGGGCGTTCGGAATGCGCCGCTTGCCTGGGATACGGCCGAGAATCGCGGGAGGGCTGAGATCGCCAAGACCTTTGAGACCTACAGCGGGTATCTGATGAGAGACTATGCGGCCTCGACGACCGCCGGAGATTTCACCCGGAATACGGAAGAGCAGAACGTCGAGCGAGCCATCAAGACCATCACGACGACGACACTCAGCGGAGTCCGGAAAATTGATCAGTACATGGATTCCAAGACCAACACCTATTACGTGTTGACCAAGCTGAGCTTGGAGGATATGAAGAACAACTTGGAGCAGGCCAAAGAGCTGAATTCACAAGTACGGGACTTCGTCCGGAAGAATGCCGACCGTCTATTCGAACGGTTGGAGAACGAAGAGGAAAAGCGAGGCGTTCGTTAAATCTCAATGAAGAGTGAGCTGTCTACCCCTTCTCGGAGGTTTATGGTGATCCAGAAGTTTCGTTTTTCGCTTGTCGCCACGGTGAGTGTCGCTCTCACATTGTCTGGATGTGGACACGAAACAAAGGTGACGCGTGTCGAGGCCGGGGTCGTGACCGATTTGAGCGGACGCTGGAACGACACGGATTCTCGGATGGTCGCTGAAGCGATGGTCAAGGATGCGTTGCAATATCCGTGGCTAGGGAGTTTTGAAAAAGCGAGTCAACGGCAGCCCGTCGTTGTCGTGGGGACGGTCCTGAATAGCAGTCATGAACATATCAGCGTGCACACCTTCATTACGGATTTGGAGCGAGAACTCACCAATTCCCAGAAAGTCACGTTCGTGGCCGGTAAAGGTGAACGCGACGAGGTTCGAACCGAGCGGAAAGAGCAAGCGATGTACGCTCGCGAAGACACGCAGAAAGCCCCTGGGAAAGAGATCGGCGCCGATTTTATGATGAAGGGCACGATTGCCACCATTCTTGACGAAGCCGATGGGACCAAAGCAGTGTTCTACCAGGTAGACCTTCAAATGATCGATCTGGAGAACAATGCGAAAGTCTGGTACGGGCAAAAGAAGATCAAGAAGGTGGTTGAAAAGAAACGTATCGTCTTTTAGTAGCTGCGGGTAATGTCGACGATATAGCCGGCACTGTCTGTCCAGTGCCAATGTCAGAATAACTTCAGGATGCTCAAGGAAACTGTCCAGCAAGGTTGCAGCGAGCGAAGAGGCGAGGCGTACGCTTCCGTACGTTGAGACTCTGAGCGATGCGAGAACGCTGCTGGCGGACTTTTTCGGCATCAGGTTAGATTCCGCGGACGCTGTTGAACCCAATCCTCCCACGCTTTGCCCACGGGGCTTCTGTGCGGTGGGGCGTTGTCACCCCGATCTCGTTGTTGCCGTTTCTTGCCGTTCTTGTGTTGTTGGCCGGCTGTGGTCCCTCCGTCAATCACTATCTCCTCATTGAACAAAGCCTCTTTGCCGGTGATCCGCAACGGGCCGCGGCGATCGTCGAGCAGACCGAGAAAGAGTATGGAACGAAGGCGCGCCTACTCTATGCAATGGATCGTGGAATGGTGCTGCAGTTAGCAGGTGATTATCAGCAAAGCAGTGCGGCATTGGAGCGAGCGGACGAAGAGGTCGAGCGGCTCTATACCAGAACCATCCGTTCTGAAACCGCCGCATTTCTGACCAACGATAATGCCCTGCCGTACGAAGGGGACGCGTACGAACACGTCATGATCAACGTGATCAAGGCCATCAACTACGCGGTTCAGGGGCAGCTCCAGGGCGCACTGGTGGAGGCACGACGAATCGACCATCGCTTGAATGTGCTCAGTGACAGAGTGAAGGATGCAACCAAGTATCGGAATGACGGGTTTGCTCGGTATGTATGCGGTATCTTGTACGAAGCGGTTGGGGATCTGAACAATGCGTTTATCGCCTACCGGAATGCCTATGAAGCGTATGGAGCCATGAGCGGGTGGATGAAAATGTCCGCTCCTCCGTCTTTGCGCGCCGATCTTCTGCGGACGGCGGAGGCGCTCGACCTCGCAACTGAATTTGCTGAATATCGACAGGCATTCCCTGATGTCGTCTGGCAACCTCTTTCATCTCAGGAGCGACTCGCTCAAGTCGTGATGATCAGCTATAATGGGCGGGCTCCGCGCAAAGAGGATCTCTTCTTGGACTTACCTATTAGTCTTGATGCCGCACAGTTAGTCTTGCTGAATAGGGGGGTCTTCAGGTCGCCCTATCAACGAGATCGCGTTGCAGACAGCGTACTATACGGACTCAATGGGCGCGTGGTTCGTGTTGCGCTTCCGCAGTTAGTTCCACAGAAGACGCAGGTCACATCCGAAAGTATGACATTAACGGATTCGATCGGCCAGTCAGTCATTGTTCGGTCTGAGCGGGCGCATAATGTCACCGCACTGGCTGAGAAAAGCCTTTCGGAACGTCTGCCGTCGATCACGGTGAAAGCGCTTGCGCGAGCCGCGACGAAATATGCGGCGGCAGAAGGAGCCATGATCGGAGCGCAACATGCCGCCGGAAAAGATGCTGCCCCCTGGGTCGGACTGTTGGTCGGGCTCGTGGCTCATGGAATGGCAGTGGCATCCGAAGAAGCCGACAAGCGAAGCTGGCAGACCTTACCCGACGAAATTCACGTGGCCCGAGCGTGGGTCCCGCCAGGCCAGTACCACCTGTCCGTTCGACCGTCGGGGCAAGGGGCGACGACGGCGAAAGATGGACAACTATCCATCGAGTCAATACCTGACCGGGGTCGGCCAAGCAGACACTCGAAGCAATGCAGAGGATCAGGCGTATGCGGCCGTGGCTCGCATCTTCAAGGCAGAAGTGGCGGCGCAAGCGAAGGACTGGGAATCGTACTGGGTCGTTGAGAATCACGGTGTCTCCAACGCCGAGCGGCGGCTCACGATCGACAACGTGACGAAAGTCTCGACCGACAAAGTGCTTGAGAACGTCAGGATCGCGGATGTGTGGTACGACTCGGAGAGCCGGGCGTACTACGCCTTGAGTGTGATGAATCGCCCTCAGGCCGAAGCCTCATTGATGGAGAAGGTCGCAGTCTTGGATCGCACGATTGACACGGATGTCACTGAGTCCCGACAAGCCATCGACAAGCTTGCCAAGGTTCGCGCCCTTCGCCGAGCCGGTCGAAATCTGGTTCTGCGCGAGGTATACAACACGGATTTGCGAGTGATCCGTCCCAGCGGGCAAGGGACCCCCTCTGCCTATCAGGTAAACGAATTATCTGGTGAGTTGGAGCAATTTCTTGCTACGAATCTGGTGCTTGCGGTACAAGTGTCCGGTGACCATGCAGAACCGGTCGGGCGTGCGCTGGCTGAAGGGCTGATCCGGGAAGGGTTTCATGTGACCACAAAGATGGAAGGTGAAAAAGCTGGTTCCCCTGAATTGATCGTCAAAGGCACTGTTCGTCTGTTCCCCATCGAGGTGCGGGACCCACATTTCAAGTATGTCCGGTGGTGTAGTGATTTCGAGGTTGTGGAGCCGGGGACACGGCGGGTTGTCGGGGCGACGGCGCATGGTGGGAGGGAAGGGCACCTGACGGAGCGTGAAGCCACGGCGAAGACGTTGCGTGTCATGCAACAAGAGTTGTCGTCGGATGTCGCGAAGGCGATTGCCGCGCATATTTTCGGCGAGATCGTGTTACCTGAGACGGCGACGATGCCGGCGAGTTGCCCACGAGAAGAATCAGGAGTGCGGCGGTAAATGGACGTTCTTTCATGAGGAGGTATTGATCGTGAAAAAGACAGACGAACTCTCCGTCAGCCGAGCTCCACGCAGCCGGGGGCGGGGGTTGACCAAATCCGGACAAAAGCTTTCAAGCCGTGTGGCCAAGCGGCGATTGAGCGACCGACTGAAGGAAGACACGGCGTCTTTCAATAGCGGGAATCTTGCCGACACCTTGCGAAAAGAGGGGTATGAAGAGGTGCCACTTGATGAACTGCAAGACCGGCTCTCCAAGCTTCAAGGGCCGCTCGCGGAAATCATTCTGAAGGGGAGGGTGTAAGGGGATGCCATACTACTATTTTGACTCAACCGCACTCATTAAGCGCTACAGCATGGAGCGGGGCACGAGGATCGTGAATAGGCTGATGGTGAAGCGCGGTAAAGTTGCGATTGTCCCGACTTGGTCTGTGACGGACTTCTATTCGGTCCTGTGCGCACGCGCTCATGAAGGGCAGATTACGCGAGATGATTGTTACTCCGTTCTGTATAAGTTTGAGATTGAATCCAAACAGGGACTTTATCAGTTTATTGAACCGAAGATGGAGACCTACCTGGCAACCAAGGAATTGGCCCTGGAGTATCCGTTCCTTCGATCACCACAGGTGATGCATCTTGCGCTGGCGTTGGAGCTGAAGCCGTTGCGATTGACCGTCGTCAGCGCGGATCCCCAGCTGTTGGCGGCATCAAAAACCGCAGGACTGCATATCATTAATCCGACCGAAGACTAGCATTGCCATGTTTTTGGGAATGAGTGTAGTCAAGTGGCTCGGATATTGGCTGATCGGCCATGGGATGTCTCTTCCGAGGCCTGTCTGAGCAATTCCAAGACAGCCTGATTCCATCCGGCTGGACCGATGCCAGGCGCGCGAATGAGATTCGGCAGGTTGATGTCGGGGTCATACGAGCCGTCCGGTTTTTGTACCAAGACCGGATGATCCACCGTCAGTAAGAGCGGGAGATCGTTCAAGCTATCGCCGATGCCGATGGTTTCGATGTCGTCCGGCAGGTTGGCCAGTCGCTCCTGTCGTTTATAGCAGCGGAGAAGAATTTCTGCAGCCCGACCTTTATCGTTGTTTCCCGTCAAGTGAAAGAACCGTCCGCCTCTGGTCCAATTCAGTCCTCGCGTCACGATTTGGCGGCAGACTTCCTCGATCAGTTTAGTGGGGCCGTTTACCAAAAACGGCTCATCGAACTCCCGCAGCATCGCCCGCAGTGCATCTTCTCGGGCGAGTCCTGTGTTCGCCATGACTTCGTCGACCGACAGGTCGCCGAAGCCTTGGAGCGGCGTGCCCACCGCTTCTTCAATTTGCCGGAGCACATCCCGGAGGAGGGCATAGGGTGTGCCGAGTTCAATGATTTGATAGCCGGAGCGGCGTCGCGATCGTTCCAAGGGGAAGTCAAAGGTATTGAGCGGCACAAACACCGCCGCGCCATTCTCGACGATGAAGGGATTGTGGTGATCGAGGCGCTCTCGAAGCGGTTCGATTTCGGCGCGGGTCTTTCCGGAGACGATAATGACCGGAATGTTCTCCGAACGGAGGGCGTCGAGCGCCGGTCTCGCCTCGTCAAAGGAATAGGTGTCGTTGTCTAAGAGACAACCGTCCAGGTCTGTGAAGAGTATATAGCGTGACATAGGCTTAAAGATGTCGTAGGTCCTCGTTGATCTGCGACCGGGAATGTCCGGCCAGACGTCGTTCCAGGAAATCCTTCGCCAGATCTTTGCCGCCCAATCCTAGTGCTAATGCAGCGGCGAGGACGAGACCTCCCCAGGTAATGCCGAATCCGACAACGACGATGTGCTGAGCAATCCCCAACTGTTCGAACGCCATGGCCACGGCCAAGAGCTGAATGCCCCAGCGTGTTCCGGCTGCGATCCAGCGGGCCGGAGGTAGCCCCGCGTTCACGGCAGCGATGAGGACGGCCTGCGAGACGAAATTCGAGACGAGGTACCCGATGATCCCGATCACGGCCGCGGTGACCAAATGGGGAATATACGACAAGAGTGAGTGCGCGGCTTCATTGATTGGGGCCACATCGAGCGCGCCCAGCGATGCCGTGGTGGAGAAGATCACGATCAACCAGTAGGCAATGCGGCCGATAATATAAGACGGGTCGGCTTTGATGCCTCCCCGTAGGAGGGCTGCCGCGATACCGATTCGATCGCAGAGTCGATCCAGGCCAATGACGCGAAGCAGCCGTTCCATCAAATGGCCCATGCCCCAGGCTGCGCCCAGACCAACCAGCAAGAGAATCATCATGGCCAGGACATTGGGAAGGATGGCGAAGACGCGTTCGCCAAGTGCGGTCACTGGTCCGAGTAACGTATGTTCCCAGGTTGTGGTCATGGCTCGCTCCTTTCAGACTTCGCGCGAGCGGCCCCGATGACTTCGCGCGAGTCATGAGACTGAGGCCAACGTGCGACAAGATACTCTTTCTGTTTCTCGAACGTTCGGCAGAGCGTTTCGATGAGCTGCTCGGCTTCCGCCGAGGTCAACCCTTGGCTATCCAGCACGAATGACGCGGTCTTTCCTAAATAGAGAGGGGTCAGTGCTTTCAGGAGATGTTCTTGTGGGAGCACGTTCCGATGATGCGCGAGGGCGGCGTCATAAATAATTTGGGCCCATAGCGAATCCGGAATGCGGAAATCCCGTAGGGGGACGTTCCGAAGGCTGGACAGCTGATCCAGAGCGTCTTCCGAAAGCATGCGCGCCCAAATATCGGGCAGGTCCGTGAGCCCGAGCTGAAACAAGTCCACCATCCGTTCGACATTGACATTCACCGGCTCAACGCCCACCTCATATTGGAAACCGAAGAGAGGCACCTTTCGCGAGTCTGTGACGGGAAGCCAGGTGGGGGCATGGGTTTCCATCAAGGCGAACAAGGCCCCCACCACCTGTCGCAACATGGAGGAGAGGTCGGCGGCAGGGTCTTTGGGATCATGAATCTTGGCTCCGAGAAAACTCTGACACACCTTGGCTCCGCTCGCAATGGCTTCGGTCGTCATCCAAATGTCGATTCCGAAGCGCGCCACATCGGACTCCCAGACGTGCTTCTCGAGATAGTGCTGGGCCAGCTCTCCGGTGAATCCAAAATCTCCGCCGATCGGCTGACGGACCTCCTGCCCGTAGAGGGCTCGGGTCAGAGGATAGGCGATGCTGTTGGTGATGGTCCCGTCGTACTTGTGGCGTCGATAGTATGGGGCCACATAGTCGTAGCCTTCTTTGAGAATCGGATGAAGGAGCAGTTCCATCCACTCGGGGGTGATACTGCGGACGTCCGAATCGACGACGGCACAGGCTTTGACTTTGAGCCGTCGAGCGATCTCGAAAATCGTGCGAAACGCGCTGCCTTTGCCAGGGATCCCATGATAGGGCGTGATAATCCGGTGGAGTGTGCTCTGTCGATCGCTGATAAAGAGGGGTTCCAGATCGACCATAGTATGGGCGACGATGGTGGGGGTGTCGTCGGTGGAGCCGCCGTCGGCGTTGACCAAGACGGCACGATGGCCGTGAAAGTATTTTGCCAGCCCTGCTCCGACGGCGCGGACGACATGGCCGACGGTCCCTGCATTGTTGAAGCTGGGAATGCCGACCAAGATGTCGGCACTGCGCACGGCTTCCAGCAGGTCCTCGGTTTCAGCGGTGAGTGGAATTAAGTTGTTGCTCATGAGACAGCTTGCCTGGTTTCCGCCGTAGGATCCCAGGCATGGTCCTGTTCCACGGCGTCCATGAGCCGATGAAAGATATCCGGGACGGCATGGGTCACCCGGCTCCAGTTCGAGATCATGGGGACGCCCAACGGGTCGCCGAGGAAGCTATCCGTCGCCAACGTCATGCCTCGCAGAAATACTTCAACGGCGCGTCGCTCCTCATGGCGATCAAAGCGCAAACTGTTGATCGCCGCGTCATTTTCGTACCGACTAATAGCTTCTTGCGCAGCCTGGAGATAGGTGGCCCGCAACGTCTTGAGGGTGCTTTCCGAGAGGACCAACCCTTCGCTCGCCAGGTTGCGGAAAAGCGATTTGGTGATATCGACGCACATTTTCAACAAGCCGGCATCCGGATTGTGCGTCGACAGCGTTTGATGCTTGTGCTCATAGGCATCGGCGATATCGGCTTGGCAAATACGACGGAGTGCGCAATTGCGGTACACCTCGGCCAGCACGCCGATCTCCAGCCCCCAGTCGCCGGGAATACGGTTGATCCAGGCCAGATCTCGCACCATCGCGAATTCACCGGCCAGCGGGTACCGAAAACTGTCCAGAAACGAGAGGAGGGGATGCGGTCCGACCAGCAACTGTAGACTGCGGATCAGCGGAGTGATGAAGAGACGGGTCACACGTCCATGCATGCGGTCCGTCACGCGGCTGTAATACCCCTTACAAAATTCGTAGGCGAGGTTCGGATTGGCGACGGGGTAACAGAGGCGAGCAAGGTACTGGCGGTCGTAGCTCACGATGTCGCAGTCATGCAGGGCGATGACTTGGCTTTGTCCCCGGGCCAGCACATAGCCGTAGGCCGTCCAACACCCGCGTCCTTTCCCCTGGTGTCCGATGTCGATCTCATGCGAGACCAAGGTGTTCAACAGCGCCTGGATCCTGGTCCCGTCGTTCCAGACGACGCGGACTCGTTGAGGGAGCTGAGCAAAGAATTGCTTGGCCAGCCTGAATTCCAACGCAGAGGCTTGATCCAACGAAATGACGATTTCATTGATGTAGCGAACCTCACCCAGGATTTCCACGATGCGCTTGAGGGCGGGACGCTCCAGTTCCGAATACAGTGAAGGGAGGACCAGAGCGATCGGCGTCGTTTTCGCATACCGCTCGAGTTCATGTTCCAGCTGCTCAGTGTTGGGCTGACCGAGACGGTGGAGAACGGTCACGACCCCATTTTGATAAAAATCCGACACGAGATCCTCTCTACGGATGGCTGATTATTGCTGAAAGCCGACCCCACGTAAAGGCGGGGGAACGAGGAAGTGGGATTCTTTTCAGCCGACTCTATTAAGAAGAGTGCAGGGGATGTGCCACTGCTGAGTATAACGAAAGGCTAGGACTCTTGTCACTTCGAGCCGGGTTAGGCCCTGATTCTCTGGACTGATCACTCAAGGATGTAGGAAAAAGCAGGCAGGGGTGAATGGTTTCGCCTATGGTTTGTCGGTCGAGAGTCGCTTCCCTAAGCGTCTTGCCAATCGCACCATGCCGGGTGATCGATCGCTGGGGCTGAGGAGTACGTTCAGGACATGAAGCTGGCTTTGATCGGCAAAGGCAGCGGCAAGGTTCTGTTCAAATTCCCGTTGCGTGTGTACGCGCGAGCCTCTTCCGCCTCCGATCAGGTCGCACACGTTGTCATACTGCCATTCGTGCACATCGTTAAAGGGGCCCTCCAAGATCTCTCGCTCAGTCGAATAACCTCGGTTATTCAAAATAATGACAATCGGAGCTTGTCCATAGCGCACGCAGCTGGCCAACTCAGTCCCGGTCATTTGAAAGGCGCCGTCTCCCACCAGCACGATGGGCCGCAAGCCGGGGTCGGCAAACGAGGCGCCTAAGGCTGCGGGAACGGCGAAACCCATCGAGGTGTAATAGGCCGGCGACAGAAACTCAAACCGATGGCGCACGTGCAGATCGGCCGCTGCAAAGAGTGATTCACCCACGTCCGCGATCACGACCGTCTTTTCAGTCAAGACTGTATCAAGATGGCGGAAGAGTCCGCCGAGCGTCACTGGTGCATCCGGGTCTGTTGTCGCCGGTTCTGGAAGGGCTTGAACCGGGAACAGCCGCTGGGAATGAGAAAAGGAGGGCAGTGGAGATTTCACAAGACCCTGGACAAAGTCCTGGAATCGAATCGATTCGTACCGGTGATGTTTGATGGCGACTCGGTCGGCGGTGGCATGGATGGTACGGCCTTCTGACAGCAAGGGCGAGGTGGCATCCAGATCTTCCACGTCAGAGAGAATGGACCCGAGGATCAACAGACAGTCGGAATCGTTCCAATGAGCCCGCCATAGACGCCGACATAGAGCGGGTGATCCTCTCTGATGATCGATTTACCAAGTAGGGTCGAGGCGATGGGAATGTTGAGTCGCTCCACTAAGCGAGCCAGATCGTCCTGGAGCCCGAAGCGGCCGACTTCGGCGCCGACGAGCATGGCCGGCCGTTTGGCCGAGGCGAGCATGAGTCGTACTTCACTGATCGCTTCTTCGAGAGCAGCCGGGTCACTCGGTGTATCCTCAATGCAGATTGGTTTCAGGCCACCCATGAGCGGACAGTGGACCATGTCTCTGGGGATTTCGATATAAATGGGTCGGCGATAGCGGAGGAGGGCGGCAAAGGCCCGATCCATTTCTCGCTCGGCGATTAACGGATCATCCAACGTCACCGCGGCCACGGTCATCCGCTCGAAGACTTCTCGTTGGGTGGAAAAATCTCGAACCATGTGATGCAAATAGGGAGTGCGAGTTCGTTCAGACAGGCCAGGAGATCCGGTCAAGAGGACCACAGGCGAGCGTTCCGCATAGGCGCAGGCGATGGCGTTGACGGTATTGAGTCCGCCGACGCAGTAGGTGACACAGACAGCGCCGATCCCGTTGATCCTGGCATAGGCGTCCGCTGCAAAACCAGCACAATCCTCCCTGGTCGTTCCGACGTGTGTGATCGGCGAGGTCTCGATCAATTGATAGAGGGACAGGACATAGTCACCGGGAATGCCGAAAATATGGCGAACGCCCAGGCGATGCAGGCGATCCAACACAGCGGAACCAATGGTAGCTTTGTCGCCCATTCTTCTTTATCCTCACATGCACGAGTGTACTGCGCTGGTGTCAGGAAAACATACTGACCGGGGTTCGTCAAGTAATGAGCGTGTGATGATCGGGCTGACGACAGCCGGCATGTGACCACTCTCGCATAGAGATAGCTACATCATGTTACAGGAGATAAGACGATGACACCGATGGCCGCTGGGGATCTGGTCGATGTCCTGACCCCCGACGGACAATTCTACGGACGTGGTCTCTATAACCCTGCGTCGAAAATCCGCGTCCGTCTCCTGACGTTCGAGGATGAACTCATCGACGAGGCGTTCTGGCGGGGGAGAATTCAGCAGGCGATCCGCCTCCGGCAGCGAGTGGTTGCGCAGTCCAATGCCTATCGGCTGATTTATGCAGAAGGCGATCGACTGCCAGGGTTGATCGTGGATCGCTATGATCAGCTGCTGGTCATGCAGTGTCTCTCGTTCGGCATGGATAGCCGGAAGGAATTCTTGGCCGACGTGCTGATGAAGGAATTGAATCTCACAATGGTGTACTTGCGGAACGAAGCCAAGAGCCGCCAACTCGAAGGTTTGCCCCTCGAACGGAGGTTTCTCTGCGGCAGCGGCCCGACACAGGTGGAGATTCACGAAGGGCCCGCGAAGTTTCTTGTGGATGTCGAGAAGGGTCAGAAAACCGGCTGGTTTTGCGATCAACGGGAAAATCGGTTGGCAGCGGCGAAACTCGCGGCAGGAGCCGACGTGTTGGAAGTGTTCTGCCATACCGGCGCCTTCGGCATTCATGCCGCGCTCGCCGGAGCCGTATCAGTGGAAGGCCTCGATGTCAGCCTAGACACACTGGCCATGGCCCGGACACAGGCCACGATGAACAAGGTGGAGGATCGCTGCACCTATCGCCAAGCTGATGCGTTCGAGGAAATGCGCAAGCTGGTGAAGGCGGGGAGACGGTACGATCTAGTGATTCTCGATCCTCCGGCCTTCGCGCGCAGTCAACAGGCCTTGGCCGGTGCGTTGACTGGGTATAAGGATGTCAATCTCTTGGGCTTGAAGCTGCTGAAGCCGGAAGGGTTTCTTGTGACCAGTTCCTGCTCCCATCCTGTCTCTGAGGCAGATCTTTGGAAGAGTATCCGCCTCGCGGCGCGCGACGCCAAGCGCGACATCCGCCTGATCGAACAACGTGGCCAAAGCGCCGACCATCCGATCCTCGCCAGCATGCCGGAGACCCGGTATCTGAAGTGCTTTATCGTGCAGGTGTTGTAGCGGAGGGATAGCTCGGCATTCCCGTCGTGCTGCATTGGGCCCTACGTGCAGTGCCGGAGGCGGTGGGTGTGGGCAGGACTCTGGATGGGAGGTGTGTAGATGGTTGGCGCATGGAGCTGACGCTCTGGGTGTCGTGGATCGGCTCACGATGGTAGAAAAGACTCCGACCTTCATTTTCTTGACGAGATATGACGATAGGCGTGGGGCTCCATCGCGTAACAGCCGTGGTTTTCTGCGTAGACAGGGGAATGAAGAGCAGTTAAGACGTCTGGCACAGTCGGCTGCACGGATGCTTGTGGCGAAGGAGTGACCGGACGGCGCAGCCCGTCCTGCAATCCTTATGCGGCTTTTAGAATTGCTTTGCGGAGTGAAGCCGAGACCGTGATGGGTAGGAAAAGGCTCTTGGGATAGAGGTAGTCTTCTCCAGACTCATCGACCACGCGAACTTGGCCGTGCTTGAGTGCTCCCGCATCGGGAATGGCGACATAGATCTTGCGCTTTTCAAGCGAGGCCGCGTACCCCTTATTCTCGACGCAAATCAAAAACCGTGACGTAGTAAGCTTGGGCTTTGGCATAATGGCGTCCTCAGAGTAGTCGCTTGATCTTGTATTCTTTCCGGCCTATTCCCGTGGCCTCATACCAGTGAATTTCTGCGAGATGGATGGAGCCATCGGAAAGGCGGACTTTAGCGATGCCCTTCCGCTTGCGCCAACGTCCCTTACCATAAAACTTCCGAAGCCTGGAGATCTCACGGATTTGAGACCCAACCGCGAACGTTTCAATCTGCGTGATCGGGCCGAGCAACTCGAAATGCACGAGGCCATCGTCCCAAAGTCATGTGGTATCCGTCAACGGGAAAAGATAGGAAGGAGGGGCGTGCTAG
>JACRQB010000226.1 GCA_016222925.1 Nitrospirota bacterium
CAGTCTGCTATGGTGCCGATCTGTCTTTCATTGTCACTGGATTTCACACATCGCTGAATGGTCTGGGACCCAAAAGATCCGTGGGGCAAAAAGCCCGACCCGCTTGAGGACGCGCTAAAGCAAGCGCAGTCTCAACTCAAAGGCCTCTTCCCCCCTGGCGGCCTCAAAAGCCTGCTGCCTTCCGGTGGAGCCTGGAACCTCATCATCGCCGCTCTGCTGATCTTTTTCGTCTGGCAAAGCGTGTTTATTGTCGCACCGGATGAAGAGGGTGTCGTGAAACGATTCGGCGTTCCGGTTCGGGCCGTAGAGCCAGGTCCGCACTTCAAGATTCCTCTGATTGAATCCGTCCTCCAGCCAAAAGTCGCCAAACTCTTTCGCGTAGAGGTCGGGTTCCGCACCAATCAACAAGGCCGCCAGCAGATGGTGCCGCAGGAAGCCTTGATGCTGACCGGCGATATGAACATCCTCGCTATCGAATTCATCGTCCAATATAAGATTAAAGAAGCCCGCGATTTCTTGTTCAACGTGGCGGACATCCATGAAACCATTGGTAAAGCGGCCGAAGCCTCCATGCGTGAAGTCGTCGGGAAGAGTAAGATCGACGAAGCTCTGACCACCGGGAAAGCCGTGATTCAGCAGGACACCTTGACATTGCTGCAGACGATTCTCGATCAGTACCATGCTGGCGTGCAGATTGCCGCCGTGCAACTCCAAGACGTCGATCCTCCGGAAGCAGTCGCTGCCGCGTTCAAAGATGTCACGAATGCCAAGGAAGATAGAGAAAAGCTCATCAACCAAGCCCAGGGCTACCGGAACGACATCATTCCGAGGGCCAAGGGTGAAGCAGCTGAGCTGGTCAACCGGGCGAGGGGGTTTGCGCAAGCCCGGCTCAATCGTGCCCAGGGAGAAGCGAATCGCTTCTTGGCCACCTTGAAGGAGTATAACCAAGCGAAGGACGTCATCAGCAAGCGGATTTATATCGAAACCATGGAAGAAATCCTGCCGCATACGGAGAAGATCATCATCGACGGGAAAGGCGGAGAGCGCCTATTACCGTATCTTCCGCTAGACCGCCTCTCCAAATCCGGACCCTCAACCCACACCAAACCGGCCACACAACTTGAGGGCGAAGAACCCAGGCCAGACCTATCGTCAACCCTCAAGCCGAGGAACGCCAGACCATGACCAAGCAAGGACTGGTGATTGCACTCCTCGCCCTGATGATCGCGTTGTTTGTGCTCGGGGCTTCTCCTCTCTTTGTCGTGGACGTGATCCAGACGGCAATTGTCGTGCAACTCGGGAAACCCGTTCGCAACATCACCGAACCAGGACTGTACGTGAAAGTGCCGTTCGTCCAGGAGGTCACCTACTTCGAGAAACGCTTACTGGATTACGATTCAAATGCGCAGGATGTCATTACCTCGGACAAGAAGACCCTGTTGCTCGACAACTTTGCGAAATGGCGCATTATAGATCCCTTGAAGGTCTATCAGAACTTCCAGAGCCAACGAGGTGCACTCCAACGGTTACACGATATTATCTATTCCGAACTTCGCGTGGAGTTAGGTCGGCATGAGTTGCTCGAAATCGTGTCCAGCACCAGGGCCGACATCATGAAGGTGGTGACCGAACGAGCGAACGAGAAGGCCTCGGTGTACGGCATCGAGATCCAGGATGTCCGAATCAAGCGAGCTGATTTGCCTGAGCAAAATGAGAAGGCGGTCTTTGCTCGAATGCAGGCAGAGCGGGAACGGCAGGCGAAGCAATATCGCGCTGAGGGAGCTGAAGAAGCGCAAAAAATAAGATCAGAAGCCGAAAAAGACCGGGAAATTCTCCTGGCTCAAGCCTATAAAGAGTCGGAAGAACTTCGAGGCGGCGGTGATGCCAAGGCGTTTCGAATCTATGCTGACGCTTACCGACAGGACCTGAAGTTTTTCGAGTTCACCCGTTCCATGGAAGCCTATAAGAGCGCCTTCAAGGACGGTACAACCCTGGTGATGAGCCCCGATTCAGAATTCTTCAGATACTTGAAGCAGCGCTGAGTTCTTACGAAAACCCCACTATTTTCCCGCTGGTAGGATCAAGCCTAACCCGCTCACCGATCGGTGTCTTGGGCAACCCCGGCATCAACTGAATCCCTGAACAGACCGCCGTCACAAACCCGGCACCAGCTAGGATCCGCAATTCTTTGATCGGAACCGTAAATCCAGTCGGCCTCCCCTTCACCGTGGGATCGTGTGAAAGCGACAGCGGCGTTTTCGCCATGCAAACGGGTAAGCCCCCGTACCCCAAGGCCTCGGCCGTATCTATTTGACGTTCCGCCTCCGGTTCGAACGAGACCCCAGCAGCTCCATACATATGCGTGGCAATGGTTTCTATCTTTTTTCTGATCGGCCATGACACATCATAAAGATACCTGAATTGGGCAGGTCTTTCAGATGCCTTCAGGACAGCAGCTGCGAGCTGTTCGGCCCCCTTCCCACCGTCGGCCCAGTGCGTAGAGACGGCCGCATCGACCGCGCCCATCCTCAGTGACTGTTCTCGAACCCAGTCCAACTCATCCTGAGGATCATCCTTGAAAGCATTGACGGCAACCACGACCGGAACCCCATGCGCCAGGACATTGGCGACATGCTGTTCCAAATTTGCGATCCCCTTCGATAAGGCCTGCTGGTTCGGGCCCGTGAGACTCGAAGGCAGCGCAACGCCAGCCTTGGCGACGCCACCCCCGCCATGAAGTTTCAGCGCCCGTAAGGTCGCCACAACAACCGCCACGGTCGGAGTGAACCCTGAGGCACGGCACTTGATATTGAAAAACTTCTCCGCTCCAAGATCGCTGCCGAAGCCCGCCTCGGTCACGACAAAGTCAGCGCATCGAAGTGCGATGGCATCGGAAATGACCGAGCAGTTCCCATGGGCGATGTTGCCGAACGGTCCCGTGTGCACAAATGCGGGGGTCCCTTCTAGCGTTTGAACCAGATTCGGCTTGAGGGCGTCCTTTAGGAGCACCGCCATCGACCCTACGCATCCAAGTGCCTCAGCCCTGACCGGTGTTCCTGACGTTGTGAACCCGACCACTATTCGGCCAAGCCGCTCATGGAGATCTTTGTAATCCTTCGCCAGCGCCAATACCGCCATAACCTCTGAAGCCTCGGTGATGACGAATTGGCCTCGACGTCTGCCGGTTTCTTCCCCTAATAATACGTCTCGGAGAGCACGATCATTGACGCCCAGCGTCCGAGGCCATGGAGTTCTGGTTGGATCGATCGAGAGAGGGTTTCCATGAAACAGATGATTGTCGAGGAATGCTGAAAGCAGATTGTGGCTGGCGGCCACCGCATGGGCATCTCCCGTCAGGTGAAGGTTGATATCCTCCATGGGCACAACCTGGGCATGCCCCCCACCCGTACCCCCGCCCTTCACTCCAAACACTGGACCGAGCGAGGGTTGCCTGAGAGTAAGCGCGGTCCGACGCCCGAGCCGAGTGAGCGCCATGGCAAGACCGATCGATGTCGTCGTCTTTCCCTCTCCTAAGGGGGTTGGGTTTATCGCTGTGACAAGTACATACCGTCCTCGCGGTGCAGCATCGAGGCGATCCAAGATTTGAGGCGATATTTTGGCCTTATCCTGCCCATAGAGAGTCAGCTCTTCGGCGCGGATCCCAAGCTGGGAACCAATTTCTAGGATAGGGCGAGGGGTAACAGATTGAGCAATGTCGAGATCGGTCAAGAGGCTCTCGTCTCGGTATCTAGATTATACGGGACCGCACTATAGCATAGGTTCTAATCAAGGGGCGGATCGGGCGGCTGACTCCTGGACTTTCGAGAAGCAGCGGAAACAGGTTGGACTGAGTTCGCTTATATCGAAACGATCCGCTATTCAAGAATGTACTTGGTTGGGTCAAGCGCTTGGCCGTTCAATTTCACCATGTAATGCAGGTGAGGACCGGTGGAAAGGCCCGAGCTCCCGACGAGCGCAATGACATCACCACGCTCGACCCGTTGGCCTTCCTTCGCCAAGGCCTTCGCCAGGTGTCCGTAGAGGGTTTCAACTCCGAATCCATGATCGACGCGGACCATGTTCCCGAGCTTAGGATCGTATCCTACGGATGTAATCCGACCTTGGGCCGGAGCACGGACTGGGGTGTTTGGCGCAGCACCGATATCTAATCCATCATGCCAGGCGGGCTTCTCCGTGAAAGGAGAAATTCGCGGGCCAAACCCAGACGTGACCCACCCTTTGACTGGCCAAATTGAAGGCGTCGAGGCCCAGCGAGACGAGCGCTGCTCAGCTGCTTGTGATAACTCGTCAAGAATACGTTCCTGCACCGTGGCCTGCTTTGAAAGCCATTCCAACCCCTCTTTCACTGATGTAATGGCCAGGAGGGCGTCTCGAGAAGGCTCTAGGCCAACAGCAGACGAGTGTTCTTGATTACCCTCAGATGTTGGCTTAGAGATACCTGAGGAAACACCCAATTCGGTTCTACCGGGTATCGAGCCTCCCTCTTCAGAAATCGGCACCTCTTCTCCACCCCTACCGTTTGCCATATCTCCTGTTTTGGGTACTTCTATGCCGAGCATGACCCGAAGCCTTTGATTCACCTCATTCATTGCCCCAAGGCGCTTCTTCAAGTCATCAATAGCCGTGGAGAAGGCTGCGGTCTGCTCTCGTGCGCTCATGGCTTCCGCGCGAAAAGCCGCTAACTCCCATACCTCTCCCGTTCTGATGGCATAGTGAGAAACCACGAGAAGATCGGCAAGAACGACCAACCCCACACAGACCAACAATCGGCGGAGTAGTTTCTTCGAAAAGCTGAAGCGGATAGGCTTTGCCGTGGATCCCCTGAAAACTACAACGGTATAGGCATCGCCGTCTTGAATATTTGTCTGGTTCATAACCTTCGTCTCCCGTGCCTACTTGTACCTGGAAGGCATGTCAAAACCTACCCTGTAAACTACCGATCCAGCCCCCCATTGGTCAACCCAAAAATAGTGCTTCGACGAGATCGTTTCAACCGCATTATCTAGGAGGTTTCTCGGCGAACCCACTCTAGATATGGTGGAAACCCTTGGCAAACAGGAATCGCTATTATTTCCGGCACCTTGTACGTATGGATCTTCCGTATTGTTTCTTCGAGAGAATTGAATTTATCAGAGGTTGTCTTGATCAGCAGTAGTGATTCCTGGTCGTTCATCAACTTTCCTTCCCACCAGTATGTTGAACGCACGGTGGGAATCGTAGAAGCGCAAGCAGCCAGGCGAGACTGTACCACCTGGTCGGCAATCTTCATCGCTTCATCTTGGCTTGCCGTTGTGACCATGACAACCACTACCTGGATCGATTCAGTCCCCATAGGATGGCCAGGATACTCAAGCGCCTCCCGACAAGCAACCTGATCATTTCAACGGCGCGACCTGCTCCGGTTTCACATTGAGCAACATCTGTGCCTTTCCAGCAAGGATTCACAATATATACTACATTTAATTACAACGACTTACAGCTTCGTCACGGCTGAGGATATGGCTCTTGGATGAGGAACTGTATGGCAAACGTGGTAGTCAGGCATTTTTTGGGACACCGACGTTCAAAAACCGACTTTCCCCGAGTTCTCCACAGGCTATCTATAAGGTGATCAAAAACAGACCCTATACCTTCCCTACCTTTGCTAATTCTGAGAAGTAATGAGCGAACGTCTTCATCCCCCCTGAAGCCTGACCCCAATCGTAATATTCGTTGGGAGCATGATATCCATGCTCAGGCAGGCTCAAGCCTATGAAGAGGATTGGTACCTTCCAGGTTTTCTGCATGGTGACCACCGCACCGATTGATCCTCCTTCTCGCACAAATGCGGGATCTTTACCAAAC
>JACRQB010000227.1 GCA_016222925.1 Nitrospirota bacterium
GGGCTCGACTGTTTGTGCGCCGTCAACTCAGTGCGCGAGGCCTCGGTGAACCGCTCACTGATCACGATCACGACTCACGTGGGTAGCGGAGGGACTGCTTCATATGGCACAACGTAGCGCTTCCAAGCGGAAACGGCATGCCGCAGTGACTCGACAGCCACACACTCATGCGAAAAGCCGATGCCTGCGCATCCTTCGCCGGTTGTCCGCCTACATTGATGACGAACTGTCCACGAATATTTGCCAAGAAATCCGTCAACATCTGGGTACCTGTCCGAATTGTGAAACCTTCGTGATCTCGTTGCGCCAAACCGTGTCGCTCTGTCGCCACAGTCCGGCACCGACGTTGTCGACAGCCGACCGAGCATTGATGCGCGAGAAAATCCTAAAGACCGCCTCAACCCGCTAATCCACAACCGCGTGATTTTTTTCATCATGACTAAGAACCTCTTGCATGGAATGCTACTCCTCTTGGGACTCCTGACGGCCTTTGAGACAACAGTACCTGACCTTGCGACTGCAGCGTCCAAGCCTCACCAACAGGCGACTAAAAACAAGGCCGTTCATAAGGTCGCCATCGACACAGCCCTTCGATATGCCAAGGCCATCGCTAAAGGCGACAAGATCACGACTGGACAGCTGGACTTTGCGTGCCAATACAAGCTCCTGACGGTGCCGTCGGCCAACTCTCCACATTCTCCGGCAACTGACGCCTCGTATGAGGGTTGTTGGCAGGAACTGACTGCCGGTCATGCCCCGGTCTTGAAGCGATCAGATATTGGGATGAACATCCTCTGGCCCAGCACAGGTTCCCTGGTTTTTTATGGAGACGAGCTCTCCCGGACTCAGGCCTCTGCCTTTGTAATGGATGCTCTGGGAGTCTCGCCGCCAGGAACCGGCCTTCATCTCACCGTGACAGACAGCCGTCCGATCCCGAACGGATCCTTCCGACTGAAAACCAACGGGAAAGTCCTTGGCGTCCCAACCACATTGGTCGACCTGACCGTTCACTATCACGACCCACTTGCGTCACCGGTCACGTTCGCGCCAGGCTCCGTCCACTGGGCGAATACGATCACACGTGAACGTCGAGCTGTGAAATCCATCACTACTCGCTGGGTCGTCTTCACCGGACTCCGAACCCATGGGTTCCCACGTGACACGGCTGTCTTCCACCTCCCTGTTGCCACCACACCTGAGGCGCCAGGCATGGTTGCAGAGAGGATACCGTTCGCCACCGAAGCAAGCCGCCCCCTTCCGGACTCTATCGTCTGGTGGGGTCCTGATGATCAGCCAGGCACGCTGACGGCGGCAGCCGCACAAGCCGCGGCGTTTCCTGAATTACGCGATCGCGTCGCCCTGCTCAATCGCATCTTGATCATCAACCCGCATCAGGTCAACGCGCTCACGCTCCTGACCAGGACGCTCCATGCCGTCTTGCTTCAGGCGGCTGCACAGAGCCACAAACTGAACGTCAAGGATCCGGCGTTATCGCTGACTGTCAATGAGTTCTATTGGAACATTTACGCGGCCGCCGGGCGCCTCGACATTTCGAACGCCATGGAGATGGGCGGGTTCTCGCAACCGACACCGGCAGACTTCCTCTACCGGCTGTTGCCTGCGCAAGAAACCCTCGCGCGTACCCATCCTGAACAGCTCGACAACCGGTTTCGACTCGGCATGGCCTATCGTTGGAACAATGACCAGGGTCACATGATCGAAACGTTCGAATCGCTGCTCAACGACATTCCGACCGACCGAAGAACACCCAGAGCCGAGGCACTTCTCCAATTGGCGTGGTCGCGTATCAACAAGGTGGCGTGGAATCGGATCTTGCACGACCCTGACAGTGTCCGAGCGTACGAGGACGCTCACGCCTCATCGGCCCTCGCCGAGCTGCCGCTCGACAAGTTTCTCGCGGAATACACCATGGCCTACAGCATGATCTTCATGCCGGACTACGGCGATAAAGGGAAGATACTACAGCACTTGAGCGAGGCCAAACGCTGGTTTGACGACATACCAGGAAGAGATGATGAGGTCTGGCGATTTTTCCTGCATAGTGATTTGCTGAAGGCCGTGCTCGACGCCGATCCGATGTTCCAGCCTATCCTCGCCTCGGTGGAAAAGCCCAACGCTGGCCATAACCGTCGGGCGTAGGAGCGTAACGACGAGCGTATCACACGCATGCCTTGAGGATGTCCGATTGACAGGCCTGTTAAGCATCGGCTTTCACATGAAATTGTCCTGATGCCTTAAGCTCCTTGAATTTCTCATTCCAGCTCCTTCTGTATCCTGGTCCAAGCCACGCCGTTTGCGAAATGACGCCATCACACACATACCGCCCTCGGTAGCGAACCAACCCTGCTTCCATAAGGAGCCCGGTGCCGCCGACAATATCTCGCATCCCCTGCGTAAGCCCGATCACCCCGAATGCACGATCAGCGGACGAATCAATCATGATTGAATGAAGTTTGGTGTCACGAAGATAGACCCACTGCCGTACTTCGAGGCCTTCTAGGGCCATGATGACCTCGCGATCCAGTCTGGCGTTTCGTGCTTCAAGCTGCACAATCGACTTACGCAGCAAGGCCGTCTCACCAACAAGCTTCGCACGCGCCTTCGCAAGCAACGGAACGACGCTGCCGGTGAGGTGATCTTCCTGTTCACCTAACACCTCAAGCATCAAAAGCTTGTAGCCTTGGATGAACCGCTGCGCGTCGGCGGGAGCGAGCCGCATTCTCATGCCTAACGGCGCCGCGCTCTTACGGCGTCCCTTTCGAACG
>JACRQB010000228.1 GCA_016222925.1 Nitrospirota bacterium
AGGACCTTCGTAATGGGATACCCTCCGCCGCAGGCGATTTCGACGACGGGAGTACCAAACGGTAGAGATCTCGCCCAGCTCTGAACAACCTCAGCTCCTACACGGGACCGATCTCGATCCTCAAGATACTTCAGTGCCTGCATTTCATAGAACCGTGCCGCATCCATCATCTGTTTCGTCCCTCAATGTCAGTTCATGTCCACATTGCAGACCGTAGCGCGATACGGTCATCACTCATGTCCTTTGTCTTTGCTGTCCGCCCTTAATGGCGCTAGGCTCCACTCTAATTCCTGGACGAGGCGCTCGTGCGCTCCAGGACAGCTCTCATAAAAGGCGTCACAGAGGATGTGTTCTTTATCGCATTGACGTTGCTGAAGAACAAATGGCGTCCCGATAAAAAGGGAGTGACCAGAATGCTCGTTGACACGGACTTCACCTTCGGCATCTGCCCCCAATATTCTGGGCAGCCCTTGCTTCAAGAGAGAAACATAATCAGGATTCACCCCGAAGTTGCAATAGTATTGTTCTCATGCTGACGGAACACTTTGGACTATCATAGTCCGTTTCGTCGTTGACGAGGCACAACCCGGATAGTAGCGTGACACTGGTGACCACCATGACAGTCCTTAGTACCCGCGCTGGGATTCACGATGCGGATACCATTGCCACAATGGCGGGTGACCTCTTGCATGACATCATGGCTGCGGTGAATGACAAGGTCTTTGTCTTTCATCATGACGACACCGTGGGTCGTACTCAGGCGTGGATGGACCATGGCTTTGCATTTCTGACAATCAACTATCGAGGCTCCTCGACCTTTGGCCGTGAATTCCAGGAAAAGATTTAGGGCGACGTCGGTTACTGGGAAATGGAGGATGTGGCTGCGGCCCGCTACGGCTGGTCCGCGAAGGGATTGCGCGCCGCGATCAGATTTTCCTGACGGCGTCATGATACACGCACGCCGGCACGACTGATTGAATTATATGAACAGAAACTCAAGACTCTCGGCAAATCCGTGGAAGTCCACTGGTTTGATGCGGGACATCTGGGTGAGGGTATTGAGCAGGACATCAAGCATTTTGAACTCATGCTGAAATTTGCTTACCGAGTCCTGGGAGTACTGGAAAAGTCAGGTGTCTCAACCGCAACTCAGTATTGATGTACTTAGTGAGTGTCCATCCCGACATCCCTCGGAGGCCCATGGGGAAACCCTAAGAGCCGCGTTTGCTGTGAAGGCGAACGGTTGACTGGCCCATGCGGATCCTGCAAGCAGCAGCTCTCTACTTTTTTCTGGTGTTTGGGGCCGGATTCGTCCTGGGAACCGGACGGGTCCTTATCGTTATTCCACTACTCAGTGAGAGAGTTGCTGAACTGCTGGAAATGCCGCTGATGCTTGGCGTCATCGTCTTCGCGGCGCGATGGATCGTTCGCTATAGACTGGCTGCTCCTCGGCTGTCCACAACCCTTTCCGTCGGATTCCTCTCCCTGGGGATCATAATTATTCGCCGAGCTCGGCGTGGGAATGTGGCTCAGAGGAATGTCGGCAACTGAGGTGTTCTTGAACCGCGACCCGGTCTCAGGCACTGCCTACTATATAAGCCTTTTGCTTTTCGCTGTCATGCCGGCCATCTTTGTTCGCCGTCGATCGGCTTAGCGTCCCTAAGACCTGCCGCGTCAAAACAGCGGGTGATGGGGGGCAGATGAGAAGGGAGCGCCAGCCGGCACCTCTCCGGCATTGCCCAGAAACCGCCAGGCATCACCCTCTTTCACCAGATAGTGGACTTCACGAAACCAACTGTCGAGTGTGAGCCGCTTTCCTGTGTGTTCGTCGGTGCCATACAAACCACCCGTACAGGTGACCTCTACACGGAGTTCGTCATTCACCCGCAGGACTTTGACATCGGAGAACAGATGGAGTGATTCTACGGCCTTGTAATGCTCAAATACCTCGCCCCACACCCGTCGCACGTCGTTATCTTTCAACCCATGGTAGTCATAGGCGGGCGCATAAAACCGCATGAGAGCATCTAGATCTTCTTTTTGTAACGCCGCTTCAGCCCGCTCGAACGCCGCAAGCAGCCCTTTCACGACAGGATGGCGCAGCAAACCGCTTTGTTCGGTGACTTTCTTTCCCTCCACCTGTAACACCGTCTCCGGCAAGACTTGCACCTTGGCGGACGCCACCACTGGCCCGATGGTCCAGCACAATGCGAGCCCCACGACAAGGAATGCGGGCACTTTGTTACGACGTTTCATGCTGCACCTCATCAGGCCGCAGAGATCAATCTTCATTTTCTTCCGCCCAATCCTGCAGGGTTCTGAATCACCCCATCACGAAATACGCAATTCCTGCGGCAAGCACCAGAAATCCGATGAGCCACCGGATAAATCTCTGTTTCGCCGTGGCAAGGACTTGGTCCATCTTTTTCTTGAGGGCCGGCTCGGACGCGATGTAGGTCTCGACCGCTTCCTTCGCCTCTTTCAGGCCGATATTCCGTTCCTGGCGAACCACCTTGATCGCTTCGATCACATTGCCCTGTTTGCTAAGACCATCCTTGAGCTCAGGTTGTCGTATTCTTGTGTCCGTTTAAAGTTCAAAGGAGGTAAAGGCTAGAGTAATCGTGGAATCTTCAATGAGACAGAAGCAGGAGTTGCGATGCCGTACGCTTAACCTACTCTCTTCAGCCCAGATATTTCTTCTAGGGCTTTACCTAGTCTCATTATGAAACAGTAGAGTCTCAATCCTTCACCTCCTCCACTGACCTCGGCAACTCTGGTATCCATACACCTTATCGTCGCCGACCTCACCCCATCGTGTAACTCATTATACTTACGTACGAAACTGCCGAGTGAGGAGAACCATCACAACAGAGCTCTTGGCCGCTCTTTACCGTGGCATTCAACTTGCTGCTACGAGAAGTAGGATGTGATTGGATACCTAATGAGTAAATCATGAAACGCGAAACAAACCCCATCATTGTTCGTATCGAGTGGTGTCAGCGGCAATCTGCACAGGCTCGCACAGAACCGGAAGTGGACGAGTGGAGCGCGGAAGCAGATGGACTGCAGGATGCCCTGATGAATAGCGACCATACCGACACTTATCGACAGTGCCCTCCCGAGATTCTCAGGCGGTACGTGCTGGGCCTCCAAGATGGGACAGCCTTGCGGCAAGCCGCACGAATGCAGCGCATGATTCATGCTGCCGCCACCGAGACTCCGCAACAGGGTCCTCGGATAGGAAAGGACATTCTACTGGGAGATGATCAATGAATTGCCAACGATGCAACGGCCTCGCCGTCAGTGACGATAGCTTCGCGGTGCAGACTGGCTCGCCAGCGGACTTTCACGGTTGGCGCTGCGTCAATTGCGGAATGATCGTCGACGATGTGATCCGTGACAATCGGCGCGTCACGTCACAGCCGAGGAGAGCCTCACATCCCGATCGCCGCCGGTACGGTGGCCAAGCCGCGTGACAGGTATCACGCCACGAGCCAATTCCGAAACCGCTCGCCCCTCGGGACTACGAGAGAACAACCGGTACCGCGTGTGACCATCATGTCCGGTGCAACGCACTCTCCGACGCAAGGGTCAGACTGTCGGCTTCGCTTCGCTCCGGATCCCAGTTCCATTCGCCGGAACGCAGGAGTTTCTCTCCCAGTCCAACGGCCAAGTTGCGGTAGATGATCACACCGATATCGGGGCGACGCCGAATGAGATCCTCCAGGTCACGCCGGAGTAGCTCTGCAACCTCGATGTCGTTCACGGCCGTCGCGGTGGCGGAGTGATGCCTGGCCGAAAGGAGCGACACTTCTCCACAAGTCTCGCCGGTATGCACCGTACCGATCACGCGAGCAGAAGCGCTGCTGATGGCGACGTGCCCTTGAAGCATGAGATAGAGCCGGTCTCCAGGATCGTGCCCGGAAAAGAGCCGGTCTCCCGCCCCGATGTTCCTCACAGTGCAGACTCCCGCTAACCGCGTGGCCTGTTCGGTGTTCATCCCGCGAAACAACGGCACCTCTTTGATCGCCTGCGCCATGCGAGGCGCGATGACACACGTGGAAAACCCGCGCATCACGACCTCGGCCACGGCCTGAACCGGCTCGGTCAACCCGAGTGGCCCCAACTCTTGCAACTTGTTCAAGCGCACCATTTTGACGATGTCGAGCCGTTCCACTTGATAGAACACCATGGCCGGCACATAGGCGACTGGAAGAAAATTCAGTTCCAGTAATGTCCGCTGCATACGAGGCGCGTAAGCGCTGACATCGATCTCGATGTACTCGATTCCCATCTCCTCCCGACACTTACGCTCCAGTTCGGCCAGAAGAAATCGCACCACATCATCGGCCAACGCGATGAGCTCGAACACCCGCACGGTGTGCTCGACAGGGTCCATCGTGTAGCCGACGGCTCCCACGATATGGCCTCCGGAACGGGCGAGAAAGTAACTGGTCTGGCGAGACTGGAGCTTGAAGAAGCCATAGTCCAACCGCACAGGTCCGAAAATCTCCCGATTGCGTACCCGACCCCGTTCGATACGCAGCAAAGCGGGATACCCCTCAGCTTGCAACTGTTCGAGACGATAGTCACCACCCATGGGATAGGACGCGGAGTCTTCGTCGACGATGAAATCCGGTGTGAGCGGCGGCTGGCTCATCACGAGATTAGCCAAGGCATAGGCCTCGGGAATGATGCGCGGATTGTTGCGGCGCAAGGCCAGGGCATCGCCGAAGTACCGTGCCAGCAGCGCAAAGCTCTCGCGGTGGCGAAAGAAGTGCTTAAGCGGGAGAAAGCCTGTGGCGATGAACCCCTGAGACAGACTGATGCGCTGGGCATAAGGATGCACGGTACGTGCGACAACGAGTCCGACGTGTAGACGATTCTTGATGGCCTCAAGCCGCTTGTCCATGAGCAGCTTCCCGACCTGCATCCGGCGATAGTCGGGATGCACGGCAAGGCGGCCGAACTCTCCCACCAAGTCGGAATGGGCGCCGAAATCGAACAGCACGGAAGCCGTCCCGACGACACGGCCGACTTCCGTATCTTCAGCGACGAGAATGAGAGCATCATCGGTGAAGACGGAGCGCTTCAGCCAGAGTTCATCGTAAAGTTCGCGATGCGGATAGTCAGTGCCGTAGACCGAGAGAAAGATCTCACGGATCTGACCCACATCCTCTTCGTGGGCTTCTCGGACTTTGATCATGCTTGTCCCGTTGCGGTCTCAGAAGGTGGCCGTTTGCTGACGAAGTTGCTGGCCCGCGATCTTGGCGATGGCGTGATAATACGCTGCGCCCACGGCCAGGGCTTCTTCGTCGAAGTCTAACTTGCTCGAATGTGCCGGATAGCCTTCCCGACCAGGAACTTGGCTGCCGAATCGGACATAGGCCCCCGGGATTTGCTCAAGATAGTAACTGAAATCTTCCGCCCCCATATTCGCCGTCTTCAGGGGCAACACATTCGCTTCCCCGACCGCTTCGATCGCGGCACGGCGCGCCATGTTGGCCGACTCAGGCTGGTTGATGAGTGGCGGCGTTCCTTCTGTGACCGCAACGTGAATCTTCGCACCGTGCAACTGTGCGATGGATTCGGCAATGCGGCGCACGGAATTGAGCAGTTGTCGGCGGACGGCCGGATCTTGAGCACGCACGGTACCTTCCAGCTTGGCCTGCCCTGCAATCACGTTCGGCGCAGTCCCGGCATGAAACTGACCAACCGACACAACCGAAGGACGGGCCGGATCGATCTCTCGTGAGACGATGGTCTGCAACGCCATAATCATCAGACTGCCCACCACCACGGCGTCGATGCTTTCGTGCGGTCTGGCTCCATGTGCGCCTTGCCCGATGATCTCAATCGAAAAGTTGTCCGATGACGCATTGACCGGTCCCTCACTTACCACAATGGTGCCGGGACGGTAATGCCGATCAAGGTGTCCACCAAAGATCAGGCCGGCTCCCTCGAGCACCCCTTCCTTGATCATGGCGATGGCTCCGGTCCCTTTTTCTTCCGCGGGTTGAAAAATCAGTCGCACCGGCGCCGGCAGGTCCTTTTCCTGGGAAAGCAGCACAGCCGCGCCAAGCAACATCGTCGTGTGCCCATCGTGGCCGCAGGCGTGCATGACGCCATTGTGCACTGATGCGAACTCAAGGCCGGTTTCTTCTTGAATGGGAAGCGCATCCGTATCAGCCCGCAGCACCACGCAGGGCACTCCGGTCTTTCCGCTGATATCCGCGACGACACCGGTACCTGCCACATTGGTGCGGCATTGGATGCCGAAGCTGTGAAGAAATTGATGGATCACACCGGCTGTACGCGTTTCTTCCCAACTGAGCTCCGGATACCGATGCAGCTCTCTTCGCAGCGCAACCAGCCGGTCATACAGGTCTTGCGGAACCACAGGCATGTCGATCCTCTCTGCACTAAGATTCGCTGGACCACGTCGCTCCAACTGGCCGACATCACTCTATCCCTCGTTTGCCAGAACGCCAGGTTGATATATCGCGTACACATAGACCGGTATCAACAGATGTCCAAGATGTTTTTCTACCAGGGGTTTGACCTCCTTCCATTCGAGTCCTCCGACACCTGTTGCCAACCGGGGAAGCGCAACACTCTTAACCTTCTCGCTTTCGATTAACTTGGCAAGGGCCTTGAGACAGTGATTGACGTTCTCGATCGTGGCTTTCCCCGGTTTAGACCCGTGGCTGGGAGCTGGTTCTTGCGTAAACAGACCCACAATGCGCACCCCACCAGCGCCTGCCCAGGCCCACAGTTCACCGGTCTTCGGCGTAAACGTTTGGCAATAATGTCTGAAATCCTTGTACATGGCGGGCCA
>JACRQB010000239.1 GCA_016222925.1 Nitrospirota bacterium
AGCGAAACCGCGTAAAGAGCGCTGTCGTGAGGGTGGGTACCGGCACGTCCTTCTCGATGGCATCGGCGATCATCCAGCGGCCTTCGCCGGAATCTTGCACGTACCCCTTGAGTTTTTCCAGCTTTTGATCGTCCTTGAGCGCGCCCGCGGCCAGTTCCAGCAACCAGGACCGGACGACACTTCCGTGCATCCAGAGATCGGCCACTCGCGCCAAGTCCAGCTTGTATTCGCTCTTCGACATCAGCTCAAATCCTTCGGCATAGCCTTGCATCATGCTGTACTCGATGCCGTTGTGCACCATCTTCACATAGTGCCCGGCACCGGCCGCGCCGACATGGGCCCAGCCGTTTTCAGGTGCCAAGGTCTTGAACACCGGCTCAAGCCGTTTGACGGCTGCGTCTTCTCCGCCGACCATGAGACAATAGCCGACTTTCAGTCCCCAGATCCCTCCACTGGTTCCCGCATCAACATAGTGAATGCCTTTTTTCTTGAGCTCGGCAGCCCGCCGCACATCGTCATGAAACCTGGTATTTCCACCGTCCACGATGGTGTCACCTGGTTGCAACAATGCAGCAACGGCCTGGATGGTTTCTTCGGTGGGGGCGCCGGAGGGAACCATGATCCAGACGGCACGTGGAGCGCTGAGCTTACCGATCAGATCGGTCAGGGACGAAGAACCGATGCAACCCTGGCCCTCGGCCTGTTTGATCAAGTCGCTCGAGCGGTCGTAGGCTACGACGCGGTGTTGGTCGCGTCGAAGGCGTGTCACCATGTTCATTCCCATCTTACCGAGTCCGATAAATCCCAGTTCCATAAGAGTGCTCCTTGGTTTGTCGCCGGTCACAGCCAATGCGGCGTCCGTCGATCGATTTACAGGCAGGTACGATTCCTCTCACGTTGTGCGCGAAACGCGTTCCCAACGTGGAGGCTACCGGTTGAATGCACTGCTCTTGTCAGTCGATGCGAGCAGGATTCGGGACATCCTTAAAGAGGAGATCGGCAAATTGCCGGCCAAAGTTGAGCCGGTCGGTGAGGGTGGTGGCCGTGAGGAATTGTCCAGCGAGGTCCGCAAGGGCCGGTTCGCGTGAAAACATAAACCGATGAACATCTACTGGAGCGACCAACCAAAACCCTCTCAAACGAAAGAATGCGGAGATACAATCCTCGTAAAACAGCGTCAATAGGTAGTGGGCTGTTCCCAGCTTTTCTACGAGATCCTGCGCTTTTCCCAACAGATGGTAACATTCGGCCTTCAACCGGATCTGTTCATTGATCGATGCCGGCGGCGGACCTTGGCGAAAGCGGTGGTGGATCTTTTCAGTCAGTTTCACACAGATGCCGTCGTGATCGTAGAGAATTCTGCCTTTTCGCAGCAGGGAGGGGAGTCGAAGTGAGTACGCAAGGTCCTCCTCGACGGACTGGTATCCATGGTAGCGAATATCTGCCAGGCGGTCGCCGACACGAAGGATTTCATGACTATCGGCCTCTCCCTTGACGAGGGCCATCAAGTCGATATCGCTGTGGAGCGTGAGGGCTTTCCGAGCTCCCGACCCGATGAGTATGACGCCGACAAGGTCACCGCCCCGTCGGCCTTTGATATGTCGTAACGCGACTTCTACATTCGCTTCAAATCCAGGGGGTGGCGGCGACTCGGGCTGTTCCGGGGGTTCCGGGACTTCGAGTAGCTCGGCGTTCAGTTCTTCACGAGTGGGAGTGCTGGTCGTGTGGTGTGTGTCCATGACGTGTTCTAATTCCATGGTAATGAATCGTGTGTGCAAATCCTCTGAATCGACCAGCGTAGAGCCTGTCTTTCGTTCTTGCTGGTCTCCAACCTCGTGGAGCCGCAACAGGCGAAAAACCTGGTCGCTTCGGCATTCTATGGATGGAGGAATATGGTGTCAACGTTTGAGGATGTTGGCAAAGACGTCCGCGGCTTCGTCGATCTGCTTGTCCGAGATATGCAGATGGGTAACCGCTCGATAGCTTTGTCCTCCGACGGCGTTAATAAGCACGCCGTGTTCTTTGAGCGCGGCTACGAGTTCGGCCGGAGAACGGTGCTCGTCGACGATGTCGAAGATGACGATATTCGTTTCGACGTGCTGCGGCGCAATCTGGATTGCGGAAATGTGTTGGAGTTGCCGAGCCAGTTTTTTTGCATGCTCATGGTCGGTCTTGAGCCGAGCGACATGCCGCTCTAGCGCATAGATACCGGCGGCGGCCAGGATGCCCGCTTGGCGCATCGCGCCTCCATACATCCGGCGAAAGCGCCGTGCGCGATCCATGAGTCGCTGGTCATTGGAGATCAGCAGCGATCCAACTGGGGCTCCCAATCCCTTCGAGAGACAGAGGGAGACGGTTTCAAAGTGTTGGGCGTACACCGTCGGCGGCAGGGTGGTGGCGGCCACGGCATTGAAGAGCCTGGCTCCATCGAGGTGCATGGGGATCCCCTGTCTTACGGCAAGGGCTCTGATCTTTTCGATCGTAGAGAGCGGATAAATCGTGCCGCCTCCGGCATTGTGCGTGTTCTCGATACAGATCAAGGCTGTCGGAATACTGTGCGCGTCGTTTGGTCTGATGGCGGCTTCCACCTGCTCGACCGTCATGATCCCCCGCTCACCGGTCACCCAATGAAGTTGCACGCCGGCCAGTGCCCCAGCTGCGCCCTGTTCATAGCGAACGACATGACTCTTGCTCTCGACGATAATTTCCTGCCCCGGTTGCGTGTGTGCCCGGATCGCCAGTTGATTGGCCATGGTGCCGGAGGGGACGAAGAGCGCGAACCGCTTGCCGAGCATGGCCGCCGCCAGGTCTTGAAGGCGATTGACGGTCGGGTCTTCGCCATACACGTCATCGCCGACCTCGGCGCGCGCCATGGCTTTTCGCATCTCGTCCGTCGGCTTGGTCACCGTGTCGCTACGAAGATCGATCATCCTGTTCGGCCTCCCAAGAATTCCGTACGGTCGGGGTATTCTAACAGATCTGCCACTTGCAGGCGAAGGCACACCTGCTACACTGCGGGTCTTATGGTCGGATTGGATCACACACGACTGACTCGATGGGCTCACTCCCTCGGTGTGAAACGAGAAGAATTCGTCCCGTTGGTTTGGGCCTTCATCTATTTTTTCTGTCTCTTGTGCGGGTACTCGATTCTCCGTCCGGTGCGCGACGAAATGGCCATCGAAGGAGGATTGAAGCATCTTCCTTGGATGATGACGGCGACATTCCTCACTATGCTCGCGGCCACGCCACTATTCGGGTGGCTCTCGGCGCGATGCTCCCGCTACCGGCTGCTGCTGACCGTCTATGCGTTCTTCATTGTGAATCTGTTGGCCTTCTATGCGCTGATGATGAGTCATCTGTATCCCGAGTGGGTGGCCCGCAGTTTTTTTGTCTGGCTGTCGGTGATGAATCTTTTCATTGTATCGGTCTTCTGGAGTTTTATGGTCGATCTGTTTACACCGGAGCAGGGGGCACGACTGTTCGGCGTCATTGCGGCCGGAGGGAGCAGCGGCGCGTTGGTGGGGCCGCTGCTCACGACAGGCCTGACATTTGTCGTTCCCGTTCCGGTGCTCATGCTGGCCTCGATGCTGTTTCTCACGCTGTGCCTCGGATGTGTCTACCGACTCGACCGATGGGGGCGCGAACAGTCTGTCCACCATGAGCCACGATCGGGTGATCCCCTTCACGGAAGTTTCCTGGCGGGTATTCGCCTGACAATGTCGTCACCCTATTTGCTTGGGATTTGCGGCTATCTGGCTTTTTTGACCATGACCGCGACGTTTCTGTATCTTGAACAGACGCGCCTGGTCTCGGAATATCTGGATCAGCCTGAAGCCCGGACACGCCTCTTCTCCTCGTTGGATTTTACAACGGGGCTCTTGACGTGGTTGAGCCAGATATTCGTGACCACACGCGTTATCAGCCGGTTTGGTCTGGTCGCGCCTTTACTGTTTCTTCCGGTGATCAGCTTGATAGGGTTTCTCGGTATCGCGCTGTGGCCGACTCTCGGGGTCTACGTTGTCTTTTCTGTGTTGCGTCGGGTGGGGGAGTATGCGTTATCAAAGCCTGCGCGCGAGGTACTCTTTACCGTTGTCAGCCGAGAAGAGAAATACAAAGCGAAGAATTTCATCGACACGGCTATCTCACGGGGCGGCGATGCCTCGACGGGGTGGCTGGTCACCGGAGTCAGAGCCCTGGGTGCCACCACGGCCCATATTGCGTTGGCGTGTGTGCCACTCATGATTGCCTGGGCTTGGCTGGCTACCGTGCTGGCCCGCGAGGAAAAGCGTCGCTCGTCTAGTCTCGAATGACTACCGAGCCGATCACATAGGAACCGGCCCGTCCCGACTTGGTTCCTCGGACCCGAACCTCCGATACATCGCGTGTATGCTCACGGATGTTCCAGGTGTTGCCAGCCTTCAGCTCCG
>JACRQB010000240.1 GCA_016222925.1 Nitrospirota bacterium
CCATGGAGGAATTCCCACTGATTAATGTGATCGATCGGGGTAAAGTTGTCCGATCGGTAGCTGGCTCTGGTCCGTTCATTGGCACAGCCGGCATCTTCAAACTCACCGTATTGAATGACGTACCGCGCTTTGGGAAAGGCCGGCCTGATGCTCCCATCTTCTTCTCTTGTTGTATTTCCTCCGGCATGGTCAAAATGCAGATGGGTGTTGATAACCACATGAATGTCATCCGCTCCCACACCTAACCGTTTCAAAGACTCTAGAATGGTCGGCGTTCGTTCGACGGCGAACATGCGGTGAAACTTCTCGTCTTCCTTGGGGCCCAGTCCGGTATCAACCAGAATGTTTTTGCCGTTCGCTCGGATCAGCAGAGCTGTGAGGCTGAGTGGGATTCGGTTGAACTCATCGGCAGGACAACATTTCTCCCACAGGGCCTTCGGGACCACTCCGAACATAGCCCCTCCGTCCAGCCGAAACCGACCGTCGCTGACTGGATAAATCTCAAACGCTCCGAGTTTCATTCCTCTCACCCTCCGTGGCGACGACGATCAGGATGCCTCCAACTGCGCGCATCCAACGAGGGCCTTCTGAGGCCGCGCGTTGGGCGAGCACCGGAGGCATCCTGATCGTCGCTGCCATCACAACACCACCGGCTCCCGATACGTTCCAAACACTTCCTTCAATGCCGTGCAGATTTCGCCTAATGTCGCTTTGGCCTTCACCGCCTCCATGAGATAGGGCATGACGTTCTCTCCGCACGAAGCCGCTTCCTGCAATGCCTCGACAGTGCCGGCCATCTTGAATGAATCGCGACATTTGCGCAGATCCGAAAGACGCGCCACCTGATCACATTCAACTTCCTGTCCTATCTTCAGAATCGCGATCGGACGTTTCTCCGGTTCCACGTACTCGTTGACCCCGACGATGATCCGCTCTTTCCGTTCCAACTCGTGTTGGTACCGTTGGGAGGCATCGAGAATTTCCCGTTGCGGAAACCCACGCTCGATCGCACTGACCATACCGCCCATGTCGTCCAACCGACGAACATAATCCAGCGCCGCTTCTTCCAGGCGATTCGTGAGCGTTTCGACAAAATACGAGCCTCCGAGAGGATCGACACTGTCGGTGACTCCGCTCTCCTGCGCGATAATCTGTTGTGTGCGAAGCGCTAATTTCACCGAGTGCTCGGTCGGCAGCGCGAGCGTTTCGTCCATCGAATTGGTATGGAGGGACTGTGTGCCACCCAAGACAGCCGCGAGGGCCTGAATCGTCGTCCGGACCACGTTGTTCATCGGCTGTTGTGCTGTGAGCGAACAGCCGGCGGTCTGCGCATGGCAGCGAAGCTGCGACGAGCGCGGGTCGTTGGGCCGATGCCGGCGCGTCATTTCGCGAGCCCACAGCCGACGGGCTGCACGGAACTTGGCGATCTCTTCGAAGAAGTCGTTGTGGGCGTTGAAAAAGAACGAGAGCTGTGGCGCAAACCGGTCCACGGCAAGACCGGCTTTCACCGCCGCTTCCACATAGGTCAAGCCGTCGTACAGGGTAAACGCCAGCTCCTGCACTGCGGTCGAGCCGGCCTCCCGGATGTGATACCCGCTGATACTGACCGGGTGCCATTTAGGCACATGCTCGGCGCAGTAGGCGATGGTATCGGTGATCAGACGGAGCGAAGGTTCCGGCGGGAAGAGCCACTCTTTCTGTGCGATGTACTCCTTGAGAATATCATTCTGCAACGTCCCGTCTAGCCGCTCAAGGCGAATGCCGCGCTTCTCCGCGACCGCGAGGTACATCGCGAAGATCACGGCGGCGGGACCGTTGATGGTCATCGACGTCGTGACCTGATCGAGCGGAATGCCGTCGAACAGTCGCTCCATATCATCGAGCGACGAGATCGCGACGCCGCAGTGACCAATCTCGCCGTGAGCGAGTGAGGTATCTGCATCGATCCCCATCAAGGTGGGCATGTCGAACGCGACGCTCAGCCCGTTTTGCCCATGTTGGAGGAGATATTTGAAGCGGCGGTTGGTGTCCTCCGCCGATCCGAACCCGGCGAATTGCCGCATCGTCCAAAGCCGACCACGATACATGGTCGGATAGACGCCTCGGGTATAGGGAAATTCGCCCGGCGCGCCAAGCTCCTCGTCCGGCGACCAATCCTTCAGATCGTTATGGGTATACACGCGATTCATGTCGAGTCCTGAGAGGGAAGTGAAGCGTGGTTTACGTTCCTGCATCGATCACTCCAGCTCTTGGCGCACGATCAGGAGCAACGATCAAGACTTGCTGTTGATTGCCTCCAGTCGTTCGCCACTTCCTTCGTAGACGTAGAACCCACGGCCGCTCTTCCGCCCCAGCCATCCAGCTTCAACATACCGACGGAGTAAGGGGCACGGGCGAAATTTAGGATCACCCAAGTTTTCATAAAGCACATCACAGATGGCCAGCACCGTATCCAAGCCGATGCGGTCGGCAAGCGCCAATGGTCCCACGGGATGATTGGCACCTGCCGTCATCGCCAGATCAATGTCCTCGGCAGATGCAACGCCTTCCTCCAACGCGAAAACCGCCTCATTGATCATGGGAATCAGGACACGGTTCACGATGAATCCCGGCGCATCTTTGGCCACGACCGGCGTTTTCCCCAAGCGCTTTGCCAAGTCGAGCGCGAGCTGCGTCGTTCGTTCGGACGTTTCCAGCCCGCGAACCACTTCCACGAGACGCATCACGGGAGCCGGGTTCATGAAATGCAGGCCGATGACGCGATCCGGTCGGCCGGAAGCGGCTCCCAACCTTGTGATTGAAATGGATGACGTGTTGCTCGCGAACACCACCTGTGGTTCGCAAATTCGATTCAATTGAGCGAAGAGTTCCTGCTTCACTCCGAGATCTTCCGGAACCGCTTCAATGATCATCTGCACATCCCGCAAACGGTCAAGCTGCCCCATCGGACGAACGAGCGCCAATACCTCTCCGGCTTGATGATCGGTAAGACTCCCTCGTTCAACTGCGCGTTGCAGTCCAACGCGGATCTTGGAAATGGCTTCCGTTAATGGCGGTTCGGCGACGTCGACAAGGAGCACTTCATAGCCGACGGTAGCACACACCTGGCTGATGCCGCGGCCCATCTGGCCGGCTCCCACAATCCCGATTTTCTTGATATCGTCGAGCTTCATATTTCACCAGCGGGAGATGCGAGACGCACGCGACAAGCGCGAGTGGTGAAGGTCCACTCCCTTTCCTCTTGATCCCGCATTTCCTGCATTTCTCGCCATTCTCGCTATTCCCGTTCTACGACCATCGCCAGAGCTTCTCCTCCACCGATGCAAAGGCTCGCCAATCCCCGCCTCGCTCCGCGAACGATCATTGCGTGGAGCAGCGTCGTGAGCATGCGCGCGCCGGTCGCCCCGATGGGGTGCCCGAGCGCGACAGCCCCGCCGTTCACGTTGACCTTCTTCTCGTCGAGTCCCAATTCACGGTTGATCGCGAGGGACACCGCGGAAAACGCTTCATTGATCTCAAATAGATCGATGTCCCCGATCGTGAACCCCGTTTTCTTGAGTACACGTGCGATTGCCTCAATCGGCGCAATCGTAAACCATTCGGGTGCCAGCGCAGCTCCGGCGTAGCCGACAATGTGCGCCATCGGAGCGAGCCCGAAGCGCGCGGCCTCCTCTTCTGCCATGATGACCAACGCAGCCGCACCATCGTTACAGGAGGGAGAATTACCCATGGTCAGGACACCATCGTCCTGGAATACCGGCTTCAGCTCACGTATCTTACTCACATCGACTCGATTCGGCTCCTCGTCTTCCGTGACTATGAGCGCAGGACCTTTGCGTTGCGGTACTTCGACCGGCACGATTTCCTGCTTGAAGCCTCCGGTCGCAATTGCCTCACGCGCGCGCCGATAACTCTCCAGTGCAAAGTCATCGAGTTCTTTTCTCGTGAACCGATACTTGGCTGCGCAAAGTTCACCCCCATGACCCATATGGAAATTATTGTAGACGTCCCAAAGCCCGTCTTTGACGAGACTATCGACTAATTCCGCATGTCCCAGCCGATAGCCCTGTCGCGCTTTCTCAAGCAAATATGGCGCGCGGGTCATGTTTTCCATCCCGCCTACTACGACGATACCGGCTTCGCCAAGCGTAATGGCCTGGGATGCCATGATGGCGGTCTGGAGGCTGGACCCACAGACTTTGTTCACCGTCGTGGCACCGATCGAGTGTGGGATTCCGGCTCCTATGGACGCCTGCCTGGCCGGAGCCTGGCCTAGACCGGCGCTGAGGACGCAACCCATATAGACTTGATCCACCCGTTCCGGCGGCAAGTGAACCCGATTCAACGCTTCGGCTATGACCAGGCTGCCCAATTTCGTCGCCGGCACCTGACTGAACGCACCGTTGAAGCTCCCCATCGGAGTCCGCACGGCGCCGACAATCACGGCTCGGGGTGTCCGGCTCATAGGATTTGCTCCCAGTGACTGTGATCGAGATAGTGTTTCACCTTCGCCATAAACTGATCCGCCGTTGCCCCATCAATGACCCGGTGGTCGAACGACAGACTGAGGTAGCCCATTGGACGAATCGCAATCGCGTCGTCAATGACGACGGCTCGTTTCTGAATGGCGCCGACCCCTAAAATGGCGATCTGTGGCTGATGAATGATCGGGGTACTGAACAAGCTGCCGAACCCGCCATGGTTGGTGATCGTGAACGTCCCGCCTTGAACCTCTTCGGGACTCAACTTCCTGGACCGCGCTCTTTCCGCAAGATCCACAATTTCTTTCGCCAGCTGGGTCAGTCCTTTTCGATCGGCATGCCGCACCACCGGCACCAAGAGTCCATCCTCGAGCGCCGTGGCGATGCCGATGTGGATATCTTTCTTGATGACGATTCCCTGCTCGCCCCATGACGAGTTCACGATCGGTACATCTCGAATGGCTCTGGTTATGGCACGGACGACAAACGGCAGATACGTAAGGTTTCGGCCCTCCCGGAATTTGGCGATGCTCGAAAAGTCAGCCTCAAAAAAGGTGGTGACATGGGCTGAGGTCTGTTTGCTCTTGACCATCCTGTCCGCGATGGTCCTGCGCATCTGC
>JACRQB010000146.1 GCA_016222925.1 Nitrospirota bacterium
GCACCGCATCCATCGCTTGCCGATATTCCTGATCCAGGCCTGCTTCGATCAGCTGCGGCGGCACATCATAGCCGTGAATGGTCGTGAAGTTCTGCTGCACCTGCTGACACCGTCGATGGCGATGCATATCCCGCCAGGCACCGATGTCCATGAGAATATCAAAGTTGAACGCGTAGCCACTCCGGAATTCCTTGATGAGTTCATCGTATGGCCCGCGCTGTCTCGTGGCTACTTCTATGGTCGCGTGTTTCTCCTTATCAGACCACTCTTTCACGACCTCGAGTACTTTCCGGTACGGGGCCTGCGACACGCGATAGAGGAGCGTCGCAACGATTTCGTCCAACGGATGGTGCGGCTCAATTAACTCAACCGACTCAACGGTCCCCCAGTTTTCAGGCTGATCGAGCCCTGCCCCGCGCAAGACTTCTTTCGCATGGCGGGCCAAATCGGAGTAGACCGATTCCTGATAGGTATTTGCCGTGGCATGCCGTGCGAGTGTCGGAGCCAATGGATCACTCAAGCCGGCGGTCTGACCGCAGAGCTCGCCCCATAGATTCACCGGCGGACGTTGGCAAGCCTCTTTCAAATCCTCGCCGATCGCCCGCAGTTCCGGCAATTGCGACGACAACAGGCGCGTAATCTGTTTTTCCAACGTCCGGATACTGACGACTTGCCCGACATTCGTCTTGGCCGCAAGAGGAAGCAGGTACCGGGTGACATCGAAGGCACGTGCCGCGATCGTCCGCTGATAATCGGCCGGTTTCATGGACTCCGGACGCGGGTCCCGTTCGGAGAGGTACGCGATCAAAGGATCATGCAGTAATCGATAAATTTCGGACAGACTGCGGAGAATGCCTTCATAGACTGCCTCGGTTTCGCTCCCTCGAATCTGGCCCGGCACAAACCACCGGCTCGAGGCAAAGTTCTGATAGCGGCTCGATTTGGCCTGACCATCCCAGAGCGGCTCGTCCTCCAGGCGAATGGCGGCGAGCTCCGAGATCTCTTCAAAACAGATGATGACGTGGCCGAGGTCGGCGATCGACGCATGACCGTAATCAAAATAAAACTGATCCCAGAACTTTTCCGAGGAATGGCCGTGCACCCACCGAATGCTCTGTTCGATGGAGTCCGGCGATCGGCTGTAACGTGCCAACGCGTAGGCGGACTTTTCCGGCGGCATAGGCGCGATGGCCATGACCCGGCGGCCTGATTGATCCTGACTCATAGAAGGTCTTTCACGTCGGATTAAACTGTAGGCCGCGCACTATACCTCTCGATTCAGGATGGCGCAAGCTCAGGTCCGTTGACTTGCCTCAGAAGGCGCCGCTATAGTCCGCGCAAATCACGCTGTGTGACGTACTATAGGGAGCAGGAGGCGGCCGTTTTTCATGATTAAAGGTATTAAAGGTGTGAAAGATCTGTTACCGGAAGAGACTCCCCGTTGGCGCCTCATCGAAGAAACTGCCAGGCGGTGGGCAGGCCGGTATGGATTTCATGAAATTCGTATTCCGATCTTTGAAGTGACGACCTTGTTTGCGCGGAGCATCGGTGCCTCGACCGACATTGTTGAGAAAGAGATGTACACCTTCCCAGATCGCGATGGCACATCTCTCACTCTTCGGCCTGAAGGGACTGCTGGAACTGTCCGAGCCTATATCGAACACAATCGGGCCGCGATCCCCGTTCCTCAGAAGTACTTCTATTTCGGGCCCATGTTTCGTCACGAGCGTCCCCAAGCCGGCCGGCTCAGGCAATTTCATCAGTTTGGCGTCGAGTCGATTGGTATGGCGGATCCCCGAGCCGATGTCGAGGTCATTGCCCTCCTCTGGCGGATCCTGTCCGACCTCAATCTCCCCAGTCTCACCTTGGAAATTAACAACTTAGGTTATACCGCTGATCGAGACACCTATCGACCTCACCTCGTGAGTTACCTTAGACAACAGGAGTCCGCCCTGTGTGCAAATTGCCGGCACCGCATCGACGCCAACCCACTGCGAGTTCTGGACTGCAAAGTCCCCGAGTGTCGGGTAATTACAGAAACCGCACCCCGCCTAGGTGACTCCCTTTCTGAGGCAGCTCGTTCATACTTCACACAAGTCCTCACTGGTCTCGATGCCATTAAGATACCGTACTCGTTGAATCATCGGCTGGTGCGAGGCCTTGATTACTATAACCTCACCACCTTTGAGGTCACTGCGACCAACCTAGGTGCTCAGAATGCCGTAGGCGCAGGTGGACGCTATGATCAGTTGGTTGAA
>JACRQB010000268.1 GCA_016222925.1 Nitrospirota bacterium
GCGACAGAGCTGAGCGAGCTCCTGTTTGACGGGATCGAGGGAGATCGCCTTCTGGCACACCGCTGCCATGGATGTGATTCGGCAGTCCGAGAACCCACAGGGATGGATTCGACGGAACGGTGTCACGTCCAGATCCACGTTGAGCGCACATCCATGGAGAGTTACACCGCGCTCGATACGGATGCCGACGAAAGCAATCTTTTCAGGGGTTGGAGTCATGACCCAAATGCCGGGTTTACCAGGGATGCGATGACCGGTAATATTCCAGCGGCTCAGCAATTGAACGATGATTTCTTCGAGTAACCAGACCAATTGCCTAGGACCCGTGGCATGTCGATCAACTTTGATCACGGGGTAGACCACAATCTGTCCAGGGCCGTGAAAGGTCACCGATCCCCCGCGATTGACATAATGCAGTTCCGCTCCGTTTTCACATAGGAGCGAGGCATCGCCGCCCCAGTGCGATACGATGGTGCGTCGCCCCAAGGTATAAACAGGTCGGTGTTCAAGGATCAAGACAGTGTCCGGTACCTGATTACGGACCCGCTCCTCGTGCAAACGAGACTGAAGTTTCCATGCATGAAGATAGGGAACTGGATCTGAAAAGACTCGAACGGCCTCTGCGTACGGATAGAGAACTTCCGGAGCTGGAGCGGTGAGGGCATTGGGACGGTTCACTGGGGCACTCGGTGGAAGAGGTGAGTTGAGCTTTCGAGGAGAAACGATTGCGTATCCCAGCGTCTGTTTTTAAGGGGGGGAGCTGTACTAGGGAGAAGACATGTCTGCATGGGATGCACATTGTCGCATAATGGCCCATGCAGTGGAAAGTTGCGTCCCGGCGGCCAGATTCTTGGCCGCCGGGACGAGGAGAACCAGAGGGTCCTACTTGATGGCGACGAAGAGTTCCTTAATCTCCGGGGTCTTCAGTTTCTTGAGCGCTTTGGCTTCGATTTGGCGGATACGCTCGCGTGTCACGGACAAACTTTGACCAACTTGTTCCAGGGTGCTGGCTTCATCGTAGCCGATCCCGAACCGGAGTCTGATGACGGTTTGCTCGCGGGGCGTCAAGGTGCTCAAAATTCGCTCTAGTTGATCGGTCAACTCACCCCGGTGGACATGAGCATCGGGTGGAACGGCCTGCTGATCTGGAATCATGTCGCCAAACTGTGTCTCTCCGTCACCAATTGGAGATTCTAAGGCTACTGGTTCCTGAAACGCCTGCATGGTCTCGCGGAGCCTTTCTGGCCTCATGCGCAGCACATGAGCGATTTCTTCTAACCGAGCGGGCCGACCGAATTGCTGCCCAAGCTTCCGCATGACGCGGAGGACTCGATGCGACGCTTCGGTCTGGTGCACCGGAATCCGAATCGTTCTCGATTGATCCGCAATTGCGCGGGTGATGCCTTGCCGAATCCACCACGTCGCATAGGTGCTGAATTTGAATCCTTTCCGATACTGATATCGCTCGGCCGCCTTCATCAGGCCGATGTTGCCCTCCTGCACGAGATCCAGCAAGCTCAATCCTCGTCCGGTGTAATGTTTGGCAACATCGACGACCAAACGCAAGTTATGCCGTACGAGCTCATCCTTCCCTTGCTCCAGGATGATCCTGGCGGATCGGATTTCATCAAGCGATGCCTTCAGTCGCTTTGCCGTCGTTGCGGCAGGTCTGAGATCTGGGTCTGACGGACTCAGGGCGGTGACTAAAGCCTTCTCCGCATTGTCCAATGCGGTGGCTGAAAGCCCACTCAATCGTCTGACGACTTGGAGCACTTTCACGGTGTCTGTACAGATAGACGTACGCTTAGACTTGAGCAGTACCTTCACCGCTTGCCGCAGCGTAGTTCGAATGCGTCGTGTCCCATGGTCTACGCGCCTGGCAATCGTGACCTCTTCTTCTCGCGTCAAGAGTCCCCGTTCGCCGAAGGACCGGAAGTACAACGATTCCAAGAAAAATGGGCTGGCCCCCGGGCTTGGACGCATGACCGGTTGGGGCTTCCCATCCGCTCCGGACTCCTCAGTCTCTACACGACCGATCATTCCCAATATGCCACTTGCATTCGCATCATCGGCATCGGGGGCGAA
>JACRQB010000147.1 GCA_016222925.1 Nitrospirota bacterium
AGGGCTACACCTAACTGGGCCGCAGACGGCGGATGGAACCCTGCGGGACCCGGCACGATGATTCGCTCTCTGGTATCTTGTGTGATTGCCACGCCTGACTCCCCTTCCTTACCCAACCATAGGGCTCGCAAGCACTGCAGTGGTGCTCTTGTCTCCGTACGTAATATTGTCCGTCAATGCCGCCTTCGGCAACTGATCGATCATGATCATTTTAATGGCATTGTTCTTGGCCATATTGTCACACACCCACACACATTGGGCACAGCCCTTACAGCGATCCACCGCGACATAGGCGGACCCATACTTAAACCCTTGCTCTTTGCCCATCTCCTCACTGTATTGAATTGTGTTGGCTTCCGGACAGTACTGCGTACAGAGCTTACAACTCTTCGATGCACAGATTTCAACATTGATATCGGCTACAAGGTACATGAAGACTCCTTTGTGGCGCGGCTACGCAGTGGCAGTGGCTGTCGCATTGGCCACAGGCTCTTCTGCGCGTTTGACATCGGGCGCTGCCCAACCGTGATCGACAGCATAGTTCCATCCAGCCCGCATGACGGCGACGTTCTTATCGATCAGCTCCTGCTTTTTCTTGAACTTCCGTTCAACGACACTATCGAGCGCGGCAGTACCCCCAGATACCACAAAGCCTTTACCGAGGAATCGGTCCTTGACGGCCTGATCCAACCCCACCATATCCGTAAGACCTGTAATCGCACCAATACAGCCCATTAGCGCCATGTTGGTGGCGAGGTCCATGCCTGCGACTTCCAACGACATCTTCGTCGCTGGAAAGTAATAGAGTTTCACGCGACGTTCCTTCAGCTCAGCCGTTAGACCAAAGTAGAACGGCATTGTGTACGATTTGCCGTGGGTGATGACCTGAGGATGAAAAATAATGATGATGTGTGGAAACGTGATTTCGCCAATCTCATAAATCGGCTCATCCGATACACGGACATAACTTTCGACCGGCGCCATCCGTTTCTCAGACCCATAGAATGGTACGATCGTGCTTTCGCCTCCGGCATTGATCACGGCCGTGCTCAGGATGTGCGACCCCGTCACGACGCCTTGTCCGCCGACACCTGCCATTCGAATGTTGAAGCGCTTTGCCATCGTGCAATCTCCTTCGGTCGCTTAGGCCTTGTTGGGAATCGCGGCAGCCGGCTTGGGGAGGAACTCCTTATAGCCATAGCGCTCGGCGAGGTACTGCTTGGCCTCTTCGCTGACATACTCCGTGAACTGATACCGGTCATTCTCGACCGTCTTTGCATCTTCCATCACCTTGTCGGTTGGAATGGCGTACTCAATATTGCAGGAGGTATACGCCTGAATATAGGTCGAGCCAACTTCTCGAGCGATCAACACCGCTTTCTTAATGACGCTTTCGACGCGTCGTGGATTATTCGGCACCACCGTCGCCACATAGGCGCACCCTGCGACCTTGGCCATCTGTAGCATATCCATCTTCTCAAACTTCTTACCGAGAGGAGCCATTTTCAGCACGGCACCTCGGTTGGTCATACCACTTTCCTGCCCACCGGTATTCCCATACACCTCGTTGTCCAACATGATGGTCGTAAATCGTTCCTTGCGGAACCATGAATGGAGCACCTGCTGGAAACCGATATCCGCGGTACCACCGTCTCCGGCCATCACAACCACATCCTTCGGCTTATCGCCGAAACGAAGACGGAGGCCGCGAGACAATCCGCTCGCGACTCCATTTTGGTCACCGTAATTGCCGTAGACAAAAGGAATAGCCGCCTGGGAGATGGCCAGACGACCGCAACCGGCCGTCCCAACAGTAATGGTATCTTCAGGATTTGGGAAAGCAATGATAGCAAGCCTGATAAAGAGCGTCATCGCGCAACCGGCACACATCGGATGTTCTTCCAACACTTCCTTGAAGCTCCCCATTTGTGAAACAGTGACCTTCTTTCCAAAAGGCCCATGTTCCACCATGTCCCGATATTCCTTTGGCATAAACTTCTCAAATCCATTGGAAAACTTGACATAATCAAGACTCATCAGGCACCTCCCTTATATATATGGTTAGCAACGGCCGACCGCTGCTCGTCATTCTTTACACTGCCGACATGCATCGAAGAAAACTTGAGGGCTTGGATAATCAGACCACTACGTAACGGCCACCGAATTTGAGCATCCTAACAAAGCCGAAAAAAGACTGTCAATCTTTGATCAACCTTTTCTCACCTCAAGTAGTGACGCCTGCCTTAGTTATGAATCTATGACGACTCCACGGTGATAGTATAACGCCATGAAAATCAAAGCAACTTCAAAGATGGCCCACGGTGTCCAAAAGAAAAGGCCTAGGTTCAGCCTGCGAGATAGGCCATTCGCCCTAAACGACCAGGACAAGAAAATCGCACGAATGAGCCGCTCCAAACTCAATGATTCACCTTTAGACATTGCCGATCCGTTGCATTCCGTTTACACTACTTCCCATGCCATTGCGCGTTCTCATCCCGGGCGAAGATGATGCGGGTGTCCATGTGGGCGGGGTCCACAAACGCCCAGCGATTCCGGACGACTCAATCAAGGCTGAATGCCCGAAATTCATGGCACATGGCCCCTGTGGAGGGGTCCGTAAAGGTGGCCTTTGTGAAGTCTATCCCGAAATGAAATGCCCCTGGGTCTCTCTGTATATCGAATTGGAAAAAATCGGTCAGACTGAGTGGATGAAGCAAGCCTAAAAGGAGCCTGAGGTGAAGGGTAAGGAGTTGAAGAAGAACATACGGAGCACGAAGCTTGGGTACAACGAGCGTCACGCACGAAGTGGGATCAACGCTCCTCTCCCAGATATCGAGACCTTCCCGAATCAATACAAGAGATATGAAATTACGATTGAGATTCCCGAGTACACGGCGATTTGTCCCAAAACCAACTTGCCGGACTTTGGAACCATTACACTGCACTACATGCCTGATAAAGAATGTCTTGAGCTGAAAGCGCTCAAAATGTACATCCACGCCTACCGGAATCTCGGCATCTTCTACGAAAATGCCGTCAACAGAATCCTCCACGATATTGTCAAATCCTGCCGTCCCGTATGGGCGAAAGTCACCGGCACCTTCACCGCTCGCGGCGGGCTCTGTAGCAAGATCGAAGCAAAGTATCCGTAGAGCCCATACTTCTCCCGACAGATTAATGTCTTGTGAAGCGTTCCATCCCAGGGTACTCTCGTGAGTATGACGACGTATGCCATCGGCGATGTGCAGGGATGCTACGAGTCCTTGCAACGCCTTATCAAGCATATCCACTTCGACCCGACCCATGATCGTCTCTGGTTCGTCGGCGATCTCGTCAACCGCGGCCCAGACTCACTGAACGTCCTGCGCTACATCAAGAATCTGGGAGATCGGGCGATTGTCGTATTAGGCAATCATGACCTTTTCCTTCTTGCCGTAGCCGAGGGTGTTGTCAAGGTCCGTGCAGAAGACACGCTAGATGAGATACTCACGGCACCAGATCACGACGAGCTACTCACGTGGTTACGTCAACAACGGCTTCTGTATCGTGAGGATCCTTTCGTGCTTGTTCACGCCGGCTTGCTACCCCAATGGTCCATCGATGAGGCGGAAAGACTGGCTCGCGAAGTCGAAGCCGGCATGCAGGGTCCTTCGTATCGGGACATCCTTCGAGCCTTGTACCCTAGCAAGCATCTCCAATGGTCTTCAGATCTAGCTGGCCCCACTCGGCTCGCGACTGTGATCAAGGTTTTGACAAGGCTCCGAGCCTGTTCACCGGATGGCCTGATGGAATCTTCCTTTAGCGGTCCGCCTGAACAGATCCCTGCCGGCTATCTCCCTTGGTTCAAGGTTGACGCTCGAGAGCCTCGCAATGCCACGATCGTGTGCGGACATTGGGCGGCACTGGGGCTCCACTGCGAAAACCAGCTCCTCGCGATCGACAGCGGTTGTGTATGGGGACGACAGCTGACCGCAATCCGGTTGGAAGACCGAGCCGTGTTTCAAGTACCATGTACCGCTACATGAGTGTCATGGTGGCTGGGCCGAGGCCTCTCAATCCCAATTGGCCTCGTTACTCTCCACACCCATTCCCTTCCTATCATTACCTGCCAGGCCAGACACCACATCCGCGCCGGAGCCCTCGTGGCCACTCTTATGGCCAACCAGAGCTGAAGCCTGGTCTTTTCCCGGCTGCCCAATGGAAGCGCTCAGATGACTATCTCTATGGGATTGATCTTTATAATTTCGCCTTTTGGTGGGAGTCGCATGAGGTCTTTGAAGGGTTGTGGCATGCCTCAGGCCGCAACTCAGTTCAAGGCAACTTCTTCCAATCTCTGATCCAACTCGCCGCAGCAAACCTCAAGCACTTCATGGGAAACGAGGCCGCTGCTCAGAAGCTCGTTCACGCGGGAATCATTCGACTGCAGAACGTTCCCTCCGTCTATATGGGCATCAATGTCATACACTTCCTAAATGTGTTGCACGCACACCGTGTCGGTCAATATCTGCACATTTTGCTTATCGGATTGGATCAACGCCCGGGGGAAGATTTAGGCGATGACGCACTAAAACCCTAGTGATAGCTTTCTGAGTCGCTCGGGAACTTTCCCTGTTCCACTTCTTCCTTATAACGACTCAGTGCTTGGAGGGTGTCGGCTTTGAGGTGAGCGTAGGTCTTCACGAATTTTGGGGTGAACGCATCAAAGAGTCCAAGGAGATCATAGAGCACAAGTACTTGTCCATCACAGTGAGGCCCCGCCCCTATTCCGATCGTTGAGATTGAAAGGGCTTGAGTGATCTTTTTGGCCAAATCAGCCGGTATGGCTTCCAAAACAAGCGCGAAGGCTCCGGCAGCTTCGATGGCCTTTGCATCCTGGAGCAATCTGGAGGCTTGATCGTCGACTTTGCCTTGGACCTTATATCCGCCCAGCGCATAGACTGATTGCGGTGTCATACCCAGGTGGCCCATGACAGGAATCCCAACGCTCGTCATGGCGTTGATTCGATCTGCCATCACGGCGCCCCCCTCCAGCTTCACGGCGGCGGCACCGGCTTGCAGCAATCGGCCCGCATTGCGCAGAGCTTCCTCTGTGCTGATCTGATAGGACATGAACGGCATGTCCGCGATCACCAACGCTCGCTGCACCACGTCGGCAACCAGCTTGGTGTGATACAGCATGTCCTCCATCGTCACCGTCAGCGTATTGGGTTTCCCCTGGACGACCATGCCCAGCGAATCCCCGACCAACATTACCCGGATCCCTGCCTGCTCGACAATCCGTGCGAACAGCGCATCATAGGCCGTCACGACGGCGACCTTTTTCCGGTCTCGCTTGTACTGCTGAAAATCGAGAATCGTCATCAGTCCAATTCGGCTTTGGTGATGATCTCGCCCAACCGATGCGTGGCTTTGATCGCCATAATATGCACACCGTCGCAGTGCGGCCGAACCGCCTTGATCGTCCGTACGGCGATGTCGACTCCGACGTCTTCAGCCTTATCCCCGGCAGCTTTGAGCTCGTCAATCATCTCGCTTGGCACCGACATGCCGGGGATGTTGGCATTCATGAATTCCGCCATCTTCGCACTACGCAGCAACAGAATACCCGCCAAGACCTTCACGTTGAAGGGCCGCACCTGTTTCATAAAGCCGGCGAATACATCGGGATGATAGACCGCCTGGGTCTGAAAAAACTGGGCGCCGGCTTTCACTTTCACTTCGAACTTCGCCAGCACCGGCCCGACCAGATCGGCCTCCGGTGTGACGGCCGCGCCGATGGTGAACGCTGTGGACCCATCGAGTTTATTCCCGACCATGTCCTTGCCGTTATTCAACCCCTGGACGAGCTGCATCACTTGAACGGAATCGAGATCGTACACCGGCTTAGCTTCTTTGTGATCACCGACCGTCGGATAATCGCCCGTGAGACATAGAATATTGCGAATCCCAAGCATGTGCGCACCCATCAGATCCGATTGCATGGCGATCCGATTGCGATCGCGACAGGTCAACTGCATCACAGGGTCGTGCCCCAACTCATAGAGCAGGCGACAGACTGGAAGTGAGCCCGCACGCACCACGGCAGCAGTATTGTCGGTGACGTTCACACCGTGTACACGTCCAACGAGTTGGTTGGCATTTTCCAAAATGGACGTGATGTTCGTACCTTTAGGAGGGTTATACTCAACCGTGACAGCAAATGTCCCTCGGTTGAGGACATCGATTAAGCGCTGCGGTTCTCGACTCATGGGTGGCCCCTCATATCATTCCTACTGTCCTCTTGGCAGATTCTACCGTATTTTCCAGCAGCATCGCGATGGTCATCGGGCCGACCCCACCGGGAACAGGACTGATCCAGCCGGCCTTCTGGCTAACAGGCTCAAAATCGACATCCCCGCACAACTTGCCTTCTGGGGTCTTGTTGGTTCCCACGTCGATGACGACCGCGCCTTCGCGCACCATGTCAGCCGTCACAAACTTCGCCTTTCCGATAGCCACAAGCAGCACCTCCGCCTCCCGGCACACTGCGGGAAGGTCTCGGGTTTTTGAATGACAGATCGTGACCGTTGCATTCCTCTGAAGAAGCATCAGCGCCAGTGGCTTCCCGACGATATTGCTCCGTCCCACCACAACCGCCCGTTTTCCTTCGATCGTTATACCGGTTGATTCAATCATCTTGATCACACCTTTAGGGGTACAGGCCTCGAATACCGGATGGCCTTCCACCAACCGACCGAAGTTGTAGGGATGAAACCCGTCTGCGTCTTTGAGCGGCGAAACGGCTTCCAGAATGACCTTGCTGTCGATGTGTTTGGGCAGTGGGAGCTGAACCAGAATTCCGTGGATTTTGGGGTCAGCATTCTTTTTATCGATCAGCGCCAACAACTCGGCCTGTGTCGTGTTCGCCGGAAGTTTGTAATCGTCAACATGGATGCCTGCCAATTCGCAGGCCTTTTGCTTGTTTCGAACATACACCTGCGAGGCGGGATCGTCGCCCACCAAAATAGTCGCAAGACCCGGTTTCATCGATTTTTTGGCGAGCAGTTCCGCCGATTCCTTTGCCAGACGATCACGTACTTGCTGAGCGAGTGCTTTCCCATCAATTAATTGTGCGGCCACGATTCCCTCCCTAAATGACTATTCGGCCAGCTGAATCGTCGCAACTTAGCAGGGGAATTTTATGCAAGTCAACGCTTTGCCATCGCGCCTCCTTGCCTTTATCCTACAGAGCTCTTTCTTGACAGGCTCTTTGCCCCTCCGGTACGATCTTCACTGCTCACAACCTGGACAACCCGCCTTTGTTTGTCACATTCTATCGCCACGGATTACTGGCTGCGGTACTCACGCTAGGCTTGACGGCTCAGAGCGGAGCTGCGCAAATCACCGGTTTGGAGTCACCGAATAGCTTCGTCGGCGACCCGTCAGGGAAAGACTATTTCATTTCCAACATCAACGGTGAGCCGGACGCGAGAGACAACAACGGCTTCATCACCAAACTCGATACTGAAGGCAAGATCACCAATCTCAAGTTTATCCAAGGTGGTGTCTCGGATGTGCTTCTGCACGCCCCAAAGGGGATGGCCTTGATTGGGTCGATGCTCTACATTGCCGATCTCGATCAACTGAAAGGCTTCGACAAGACGACAGGAAAACTTTTGACCACCGTCTCGTTTCGGTCTCAGGCTCATGGTCAGGTCTCGCTGACCGATGTCGCCGCGTCACCGACCGGCCTCCTCTACGCCTCGGACCAGACGGCCAATTCGATTTACCGTATCACCCCATCAGATAATCATCGGGTTGACCTGCTGATTCACGATGATCGGCTCGCGGGCCCCGCAGGAATCGCGATTCACCCAAAGACGAATCACCTCATCACCGTGAGCTGGGAGAAGGGGAAGATTCTTGAAATCACGCCTGACGGACAGTTGAGCGAACTCGAAGCGAACGGATTTTTTACCAGTCGCTTTCAAAACCTGAGCGGAGTAGATTTCGATCAATGGGGCAACATGATTCCTCCGCCTCCCAAACCAGCACCGGAGGGGACGAAGAAATGAGCTCCTGTGCGTATTGTCACAGCCGAAAGGGCAAGCGCCCGTGCCCTGCCCTCGGAGGGTTGATCTGCAGCCCCTGCTGTGGAGAACATCGCATGACACGGATTTCCTGTCCCAGTGATTGTGCCTATCTCGATACCGGAAGCGATTATCAGCAGAAACGACTCAGCGAGCAATTCTTGCCCGTGCGGCGAGATTTCTATCGGGAGTTAGATGAATCGGGAGGGCAGAAAGCCGTCGCGTTATTCAACCTAATCGAAGTCGTCACATTCAGTTATTTTGAGGGACGCCGAGATGGGCAGGACGCCGAGGTCATTGCAGCACTTCAGGCGCTCCGTCGCACACTCAGCCCGCTGCATGTTCCGGCAGGTCCCATACCGGTGTTCGCCGAACACCTCCGGAAAGAGTACAATACTTTCTGCAAGCAGAACCCCACCCAGATCGCCGATTCATCAGATGCTCCGGCAGTCCTGGATCGGATCGACCGGTTCGCCTCGACGTTTTCAGGAAAGGATTTTCAGTCCAGCAGGTTTCTTGGAGGGCTGATCGGGTATGTAAAAACGTACCATCCGGAAATCGCTGCACATCTCAAGAAGAAACATGAACCGGGACACATCCTTGTCCCCGGACAATCCCTCATGCCTCCGCCGGCTCCGGAGCGGCATGTCCACGGTCCCGGCTGCGAGCACCATCACGACTGACTTCCCGTTCCAAATCTTTCTCCTCTTCTCACCACAAGCAGGCAACTCGCCCCCTAAACTTACTCCACAATCGTGACCGTCATTTCCACACGTTCTTTCGGATTATCCCGCTCATCGCGTGCCAAGTTCACGATCTTGTCTGCTATGCCGATTCCCTTCGTCACTTCGCCGAACACGGAGTACTTGCGGTCCAGAAATCGCGAGTCCTCGACGACGATGAAGAACTGGGAACCTGCCGTATCCGGATCAGCCGCCCTGGCCATAGACACAATGCCACGTTTGTGAGGGATGTCGCTGAACTCCGCCTTAACTGTATGGCCGGATAGAACTTGATCTCGATATCGCCGAATTTTGTCTTGACGATCGCCCGTGGCCCTTTCGGTGCCTCAGCCTTTGAGCTCGTTGTCGTATCAGCAGCTGCAACCGACCCGATCCCTGAAACCGACAGAGCCACCCCAACCAACATCCCCATAAGCACGCGCCACCCAGCTTGCTTCAACATCACCGACCTCCTATACAGTTCAAGACCAAGGCTGCGCCATTGTAACACGGACGGACTCACCGTTCAGCCTCCTCCAGCGCTCGTTGCGCCGCTTCCTGTTCTGCTTCCTTCTTGCTGTGTCCTCGGCCAATTCCAAAGACTCTGTCATTCACCCGCACTTCCACTTCAAATACCTTTTGGTGATCCGGGCCGGTTTCGCGTACGATCACATACCGAGGCAGCAATTCATACCGTTTTTGGCACCATTCCTGGAAGCGCGTCTTGTAGTCATCTCCTCCAGGTTGTTCTTGTAGGACATCGATTTGGCGCAGCTCATCAGTCAGCACCTCAATGGTGAAGTTTCGACTCGCCTCAAACCCTCCATCAAGATAGACCGCCGCAATAACGGCCTCCAACGCATCCGCGAGCAGTGAGGTCTTGTCGCGCCCATTCGAGAGTTCTTCACCTCGACCAAGTTTCAGTCTGGCACCGAGATCCAGCCGTCTGGCGGCATTCGATAAGGGCGCTTCGCTCACGAGCGACGCTTTAAGTTTTGAGAGAGCCCCTTCACTCAACTCAGGGTATTGCCTCGCAAGATAGTCGCTCATGATGAGCGACAATACGGCATCTCCCAAAAACTCAAGCCGCTCATTATGCTTTCGACCGGAATCTCGACGCTCATTCACGTACGATTTGTGGGTCAACGCCTCGATCAAGAAGCTCGGATTTGTGAATCGATAGCTCGATATGACAGGAGAAGAATCGGCTGAAGGAGCCGGCGTCATCATGACACGCGCACTACGCGTCCAGCCTCGTGAAGATCAAACAGGCGTTCACTCCACCAAATCCAAAGGAATTCGACAATGCCGTTTTAATGGCGGACGGTCGTGCCTTATTGGGAACATAGTCCAAATCACAGGCCGGATCCGGATGATCCAAATTGATCGTGGGAGGGAGAACACCGTGAAATAGTGCCAGAAGACTAAAGACAGCCTCGATCCCACCGGCAGCGCCGAGGAGATGCCCGGTCATAGACTTGGTCGAGCTGACTGGAATGCGATACGCCTGTTCGCCGAATACCTGTTTGATCGCTCGAGTCTCAATGGCATCGGCCATCGTCGACGTACCATGTGCATTGATATACCCGATCTGATCGCGATTGATTCCGGCATCTTTGAGCGCGAGCTCCATGCAACGGACAGCCCCCTCACCCTCTTCCGGCGGCGCGGTGATATGGTACGCATCGCTGTTCATCCCATATCCAATGATCTCGCCGTACATTCTGACCCCACGCTGAAGGGCATGTTCCAATTCCTCAATCACAAGGACCCCTGCCCCCTCGCCCAGCACAAATCCATCCCGGTCCTTGTCGAACGGACGGCTCGCCTTCGTCGGCTCATCATTCCGGAACGACAACGCCTTGGCCGAGGCAAATCCCGCCACACCCAGTGGAGTGACCGCTGCTTCGGCTCCACCGGCCACCATGACATCGGCATCACCACGTTGAATCAGGCGATACGCATCCCCGATGCAATGATTGCCTGTGGCGCAAGCCGTCACCGCACACGAGTTGGGTCCCTTGGCTCCGATCCGAATCGCCACCTGCCCGGACGCCAAATTGATAATGGTCATTGGAATAAAAAACGGCGAGACCCGACCCGGCCCCTTGGCTCTGAGCACATCATGATAGTGCTCGATCGACCCGAGCCCGCCGATCCCAGAGCCGATGTACACACCGACCTTCGTAGCCTCCTCCGGCTTTACTTTTAGACCGGCATCCTCCACGGCCAATTGGGCGGCGCCCACGGCGTAGTGGATGAACGTATCCATCTTCTTGATCTCTTTTTTTTCGATGAACTGAGCCGGATCGAAGTCTTTCACCTCACCCGCAATTTGGGCATCATATCCCGTCGGGTCGAATCTGGTGATCCGGCCGATCCCGGACTCACCGGCACAGATCGCCTTCCAAGTCTTCTCGACACCCGTACCCAGTGGTGTCACGAGCCCAAGACCGGTGACCACAACACGCCGTACGGCTCGATCAGCCATTCCTGCCGACATGCCTAGGACTTTTCCTTGATGTAGTCCAGCGCCTTCCCAACGGTCAGAATTTTTTCCGCATCTTCATCGGGAATTTCGATCGAGAACTCTTCTTCCAGCGCCATAACCAGCTCGACGGTATCGAGCGAATCAGCGCCAAGATCTTCAACGAAGGAGGCTTCCGGCGTCACCTCACCCTCCTCTACCCCAAGTTGTTCGGCAATAATCTTCTTGACTCGCTCATCAACAGTTGCCATCGCTATGACTACCTCCTTCCCCAGTATGACCCCGCTGCACCGCCACATGGGGATCTGTGACGGCCGCACATCCAAACAATTCGCTGTGCTTACACCATCAACATCCCGCCGTTCACGTGCAAGACATGACCGGTGATGTAGGCTGCATCCTCGGATACCAAAAACCGCACGGCTGCCGCAATATCCGCCGGCGTACCCAAGCGCCCCAACGGGATTTGCTTCAGAAGCGTATCCTTCACATCAGCCGATAGGCTATGCGTCATGGCCGTGTCGATGAACCCGGGCGCCACCGCATTCACCGTGACGTTACGGCTGGCATACTCCCGCCCGACGGTTTTTGTAAACCCAATCACCGCCGCCTTCGAGGCCGAGTAATTGGCCTGCCCCGCATTCCCAATGACCCCAACGATCGAGGCGATGTTGACGATGCGACCATACCGTTGCTTGGTCATCGGCTGCAAGACCGCTTTCGTGCAGTTAAACGTCCCATTCAGATTGATCTGAAGCACCAAATTCCAATCTTCTTCCTTCATCCGTAACAACAAACCATCACGAGTGATCCCGGCATTATTGACGAGGATGTCCACTTTCCCCCATGCCTTCAGGACTTGCTCGACCATCGCCTTGGTTTCATTGGCATCAGCCACATTGACTTTGATGTTCAGCGCCTTCCGCCCGAGCTTCTCAACGGAAGCGACCGTTTCCACGGAACGGCCGGGGTCCAGATCAGCTACGGCAATGTCGGCCCCCGCGTGAGCAAGGCATTCAGCAATAGCCCGACCGATACCTTGCGCAGCGCCAGTGACAATAGCAGTTTTTCCTTGTAGCGACATTTCAGACCTTTCAGACGATACGTTAACAGGCTGACAGGGAATTCGTCATCTGGTTTTCCATGCGAACAGTTTGGCGTTAGCTGACCGCCTTGAGTGTCGCGTCCAACGACTTTGGATCGTTCACATTCAACAGTTTCGCGTCCGGAAGGATTCGCCTAATCAAGCCAGTCAAGACAGTGCCAGGGCCGATTTCGACAAACGTCGTGACACCCATTCTTCCCATTGTCTGCACGGTGTCCTCCCACAGCACGGAAGAAGGCAGCTGACGGACCAATGACGCCTGGATCTCGCCTGCCCGGCTGATCGCTTTGGCCTCTGCATTATTCACCAGAGGGGCGCTCAGGTCCGACCAGCGAACCGTGGCTAAATCCTTCGCCAATCGATCGGCGGCTTGCTGCATCAACGGGGTATGAACCGGCACACTGACCGGCAAGGGGATGGCCTTTTTACAGCCTTGCGTTTTAGCCAATTCAATCGCCTGTTCCACCGCCGCCCTTTCACCGGCAATCACCACCTGCCCAGGCGAATTGAAGTTTGCTGCCGCAACGACCCCAACCGATGACGCCATACGGCAGACTTCTTTGACAACCTCGGTCTTCAATCCCAATAAGGCCGCAACGAGACCGGTGCCTGGAGCCACGGCTTCGGACATGTAGCGTCCCCGTTTCTGAACCAGGCCGACGGCATCACGAAAGGATACGCCGCCTGCCGCAACCATCGCTGAATACTCGCCCAAACTATGCCCGGCCACCGCAACCGGCTTGATCCCGACCGGTTCAAACAGTTTCCACGCCGCCACACTGCTCACAAGCAAAGCCGGCTGGGTGAACTCCGTAAGATTGAGTTGTTCAGCTGGTCCCGTAAAGCACAACTCGGCGATATCATACCCCAAGACCGTAGTGGCCTCATCATAGACGGATTTCAATGAGGAATGCGCATCATAGAGCGCCTTCCCCATCCCGACTGACTGAGAACCCTGTCCTGGGAAAACAAACCCGATTCCTAGAGCCATGGGGGGTTAGATATCTTCGAAATTCCGTGTAAAGTCAACGGGAAAAGTTGTCACAGGCCGACGCCTTCCCACCATCACTCGAAGTCCACATCGGAATGGTCCTGAGTCATGACCCGGTCGATCCCTACCATCGGATGACCGCAGAGGCCCAGGTTAATCCTGCCCCAAACGCCCCGAGCATCACCAGCGAGCCATCCTTGATACGCCCCTCACGAACCGCTTCATCCAAGGCGATCGGAATAGACGCGGCGGAAGTATTCCCATATCGCTCGACATTCAGCATGACCTTGTCGATCGGAAGGCCGAGCCGTTCCATCACCGCCTTGAGAATCCGAATATTGGCCTGATGGGGCACGTAGAGGTCGATATCTTCCACACGGAGTTGATTCGCGGAAAGAGTCGAGCGAGCAATCTCCTCCAAGGTACGTACGGCGACTTTGAACGTCTCGTTCCCTTTCATTGTGATGTACTGCAGACGCTCCGCAAGCACTTTTTCGGAGGGTGGAGTACGGGAGCCTCCTCCCCGCACCATGATCAACTCACAGAGCGTCCCGTCGGAGCGGAGGTGAGTTGAGAGGATCCCTCGTTCTCCATCGCCAGCACTGACAACGACCGCACCAGCCCCATCCCCAAACAGCACGCAGGTGTTCCGGTCGGTCCAATCGGTAATGGCAGACATCACCTCTGATCCGATTACTAAGACGTGACGCATCCCCGTTTTAATGTACGCATCCGCCACCGAGAGCGCGTAGACAAATCCGCAGCAGGCGGCCGACAGATCGCACGCCGCAGCTTTGGTCGCACCGAGTTGATGCTGGACGAGACAGGCCGTGGCAGGGAGCGGATAATCGCCCGTACAGGTAGCGACCAAAATCATGTCGAGATCGGTTGCCGCCAGACCCGCCGCCGTCAACGCCCGTTTCCCGGCCTGAACCGCCAAATCCGAACAGGCTTCTCCGGTGGCTGCAATCCGCCGCTCTCGGATTCCGGTCCGTTCGCGAATCCATTCATCAGACGTGGCCACCATGCGTTCAAGATCCGCATTCGTCAGCACTTTAGCAGGCACATAAGAGCCGATCCCCGCAATGCAGGCTTTCATGGTTTCTCTTCTACCACCGGCTGGGATTGACTCTCTTCAATGTCCCGTTGAATCAGCTCGTGCACACGGCCTTCCGCCATGCGCTTGGCTCGCCGAATCGCGTTCTTAATAGCCTTCGCCGATGATCGGCCATGGCAAATCATCGTAATTCCGTTGACACCCAACAATGGGGCGCCGCCGAACTCTGCATAGTCCGTTTTCCGTTTCAGATTCATCAACGGCCCGGCCATCAAGGGATACGCGAGGCGGCCGATGAAACTGCCCGCGATTTCCTTGAGCAACAGCTTCTTAATCATCTCAGCCACGCCTTCGGAAATCTTCAAGGCGACGTTCCCGATAAACCCGTCGCAGACGACAATATCGGCAATACCGCTATACACATCGCGCCCCTCGACATTCCCCACAAAATTCATCGAGCTGCTCTTGAGGAGCTTGAACGCTTCTTTGGTAACTTCGTTGCCCTTACTATCTTCTTCGCCGATGCTCAGAAGACCGATACGGGGATTCGGTTTCCCGAGCAAATGCTTCCCATACTCATGGCCCATCAAGGCGAATTGCTCAAGATGCTTAGCGGTGCAGTCGACGTTGGCCCCCACATCGAGCATGATCGCTTCCCCGCCCAGCGTCGGCAGGCTGGTGGCAATCGCCGGCCGCTCCACCCCCTTCGTCAGTCCCAACACGAAGAACGACGCCACCATGCTCGCCCCGGTGTTCCCGGGGCTCACGACCCCGTGGGCATAGCCGTTCTTGACCAACTCAGTCGCCACCCAAATCGATGAGTCCCGCTTCTTCCGAGCGACGGTGGCCGGCGACTCATGCATTCCGACGACCTGAGACGCATGCCGAATGGTGAGGCGTGAATCGTGACTGGACTGACGCTCACATTCCTGCTTTAGAGTTGTTTCGTCACCGACGAGAATGACCTCGACGTCAAACTCTTTCACCGCCTGAAGAGCACCCTCGACACAGGGTGCGGGGCCATGATCCCCCCCCACCGCGTCGAGCGCGATCGTCATGCGAGATGGTGTACTCACGGATGGTGTTGGAAAGACTGGCTGAACACGCGTCGCCCCCTGGGCTCACGTCAGACGTGCTGGGAAACTCGCGCCATGGACCGAATTGGACAAGCTGCTCACGCCTCTTCGACCTGAATGACGGCCTTGCCTTTATAGGTCCCACAGTTCAAGCAGGTATAATGCGGCAGCTTCATCTCGTGGCACTGTGGACACACCGCCATCCCCGGAGGGGTCATACGCAGCTTTTGGGTACGACGCTTGTCGCGTCTCGCCCGTGAATGTTTATGTTTAGGATTGGGCATGATGACTCCTTGTTCTGTTCGATTCGGACCACCCTTCAGCGCTCACCGGGGTCCCTCAGCTTTTCTTTCATCGTCCGCAACACCTGAAACGGGTTTCCCGTCTGCTCTTCACTACAACGACACGGACCTTCATTCAAATCTTTCCCACAACGAGGACAGAGGCCGAGACATTCGTCGGAACACAGCGGGTGCATCGGCGAGGCAAGAATCAATTGTTCCCGCAACATCGGCGCCAGCTCCAGATGATCGCCCACATAGTAATACAGATCATCATTCTGCTCTTCAGGCTCGGCCTCAAGCGCCGGCGTCTCTTTTCTATGCCGTGAATCGGTTCGCTTTGCGGCAGCCGCCGTCGTCTTCGTTTTCACTTCACGTTCATAGGCCACATGGAGGGAAAAGGCCATCGACTCGTCAAAATCCTTGAGGCAGCGCACACATTGACGGATCGCCGTTCCTTCCACCACTCCAGTCACGCAGATCGTGCGATCAACCGCGCGAAGATCAAGTCCGATCGCCAAGGGCCCTCGAATGCACACATCCGCATCCGTCAGTGCCAACTCTTCGCCCGTCAAATCTCCCGACAACGAGAGCCCCTCTGCCGTGATGTCTGCGATTTTCGGTATCAACACATCCATGGTCACCCTCGACAGCGTGCCGCTGCCCCATCCCGATGCATCGAAATCGCCTCTCACGTTCGTTATCGCTCCTCGGCAAAGCTAATAATAGCGATATGCCGAGCCCGCTTGACAGCCACCGTCAGTTCACGCTGATGACGCATGCAATTCCCGGAAATACGGCGTGGAACAATGCGTCCGCGCTCCGATAAAAAATTTCTAAGCAGACCGGCGTCCTTGAAATCAATCGGCGCCTTTTCCAAACAAAATCTGCAGGGACGCCTTCGCTGAAACAATCGCCCCCCGCCACGCTCGTTTTCACCTCGATCCATTACTGCCTCCTCATGCTCCCGCCATTAACCTTCTTCACCCATTTCATAGCCAGGCTCGTCGTGCACTGGAGATTCGACACTGGAACCACTTTCTTGGCGCTTGGGCATGAACGTCACAGTCTGTGCAACCACCTCGTGCTTGCTGCGCTTTTGCCCATCTTCAGTTTCCCATCGGCGTTGCTGCAGCCGACCTTCGACGATTGCCCCGTTGCCTTTGCTGAGATACTGCCCACAATGTTCCGCCTGCTTGCCGAATACGACGATATCAACAAAACACACTTCTTCCTTCAAGTCATCACCCTGCTTAAACCGACGGCTCACCGCCAAGCCAAAACTCGCCACCGGTGTCCCGCTCGGCGTATACCGAAGCTCAGGATTCCTGGTGAGGTTTCCCATTAAAGTAGAAATAGGCGTAGGTCCCCTTCCGCTCGCGACGCACTTCGTAAGCGAGTTTTTTCTTTCCTAAATTCTCGGCTTTGATGAATTGTGCGCCGGTCTTGTCGGCGACGCTTTTCATCTTGTCGATGAGCGTCTTCGTTTCCTCGTCGGAGACAGACGGACGAATAATAAAGAGAGACTCGTAGAGCTCCATGCAGCAATCCTCCTGGACAAAGGCCCCCGAACCAGCCGGGAGCGAGGTGTAGGGCGCCTATTTGGCGCAAAGAACGGTGGACCCTAGCACAGGGGAGAAACGACTGTCAAACAGCGTAGCCCTGGCATCGATCATATTCATGCGCTCACCTACGTCAACAGATTTGCGCCTGGCAACAGCTTTGCTCATCGCTCCGATTCCGCTCTTCCAAACTAATCCCCGGTGGCACCAAATCCCGCCTCATGCACTCCAAGACGTCGATGTCACGGCCCCCTACGATGCCACGCTGTTCCCTGAGGTCTATCGCCGCTGCTGTCATCTGCTCTCACCGAACCAGCCCTACGTCGTCCGTGGGAAAATGGAAGAGAGCTTCGGTGTCGCCACACTGACCGTGCTGGATCTCCACCTGCTCGAATCAACGATGGACGGCGACCGTAGTAGGCTAGCCAGGCATGAATACGTTGGCGAGTGATAGCACCACCCCAACTTCATGAGCTGGAAAACTGCGTTCGAGCATGGGCTCTGTGCTCTATCAATCCGGTTATGTATCCATCCAGCTGCTGAGCCGATTTCAATCTTTAATCGGCTCACATTTAATGCTTTTCATGAGCCGATTAATTGATATAATCGGCTCATGCCGTACAATTG
>JACRQB010000148.1 GCA_016222925.1 Nitrospirota bacterium
CCCTCGCCTTGATGAACCGCCGGTCGAGCAGGTTGAAAGCGAAGTCTCCGAAGCTGAGCGGAAGTTGTTCCTGTTAGAACCGAATGCGTCGTCGCCCAATCGGCGGGAAGAACTGTTGTTGAATATGGGCCCGCAACATCCGAGCACACATGGAGTCGTGCGGGTCGTCCTGGAATTGGATGGAGAACGGATCGTCAAAGCGACACCGGATCTGGGGTACCTCCATCGGGGAGTGGAAAAACTGGCCGAAGGTCTGGCCTACATGCAGATCATCCCTCATACCGACCGCCTCGACTATGTCTGCGCAATGGCGAATAACTACGCCTATGTCCGGGCCGTTGAGAAACTCCTCGATATCACCGTGCCTGAACGAGCGGAGTATATCCGCACCATTGTCGCGGAGATGCAGCGCATTTTGGGACATCTGTTCTGGTTGGGCGCCCAGGCCCTGGATATCGGAGCCATGACGGTCTTCTTCTGGACGTTTCGCGAGCGGGAAACCTTGCTCGACATGTTCGAACGGCTGTGTGGTGCCAGGCTGACTTTGAATTATTATCGGATCGGCGGCGTGGATAGCGACTTCACTCCGGAATTAGTGACCCGCCTGAAGGAGTTCTTGGAGACCTTCCCCCAGAAGGTGAATGAGTACGATTCGCTGCTCGCGAGCAATCGGATTTGGCTGGGACGAACGAAACATATCGCGGTGATCTCAGGGGAAGATGCGATCAATTTTGGAATGACCGGTCCTACCTTGCGGGGATCCGGCGTGTCCTACGATGTGCGTAAACTCGAACCCTACGGGGTCTACCATAAAGTGGACTGGGAAGTGCCGGTCGGGAAAAACGGCGACACCTACGATCGCTATTGGATTCGTGTCGAAGAGATGCGTCAGAGCGCACGGATCATCTCACAATGTCTCGACCAGATGCCGCCTGGACCGATCATCGCTGATATACCGCAATACATTCCGCCGCCGAAGCTGCAAGTGATGCGCGATATGGAAAGTTTGATTCACCATTTCATCATCTTCACGCAAGGGTTCAAGCCCCCGAAGGGGGAAACCTATTGCGCGACCGAAGCGCCAAAAGGCGAACTGGGATTTTTTATCATCAGCGACGGCAGCCCCCGTCCCTATCGACTGAAAATCCGCTCACCGTCCTTCATCCACATGGGGGCATTTGACCATATGGCGCGTGGCTATTTGATTTCCGACATCATCACAATTTTCGGGACCTATGATGTGGTCATGGGGGAGTGTGATCGGTGAGACACGAGCGGTTGATATTCGGAGTTTGTCAGCCGGCCCCTTGCGCGCATATCAGCACCAGGACTGTGGAAGCATGACGTTCTTAGAAAAATACAAAGACGAAATCGCGGACATCCTGTCACGCTATCCGGTTATGCGCTCCGCGTTGATCCCACTCCTCTACGTCGCGCAGCGTGACCAGGGCTATGTGACCGAATCGGCCATGCAAGAGATCGCGCATCTGCTCAGGCTGACCCCTCCACAGGTCTATGAAACGATCACTTTTTACACGATGTTTAACCTGAAGCCGGTGGGCAAATTCCATATTCAGGTGTGCAAATCCCTCATGTGCGCCCTCGTCGGCTCGGATACGGTGATCGAATGGATCAAAGTAAAGCTGGGGATCGCCCCGGGGGAATCGACGGCGGACGGACTGTTCAGCCTCAGCGTGGTGGAATGTTTGGCCGCCTGCGGGACCGGGCCCATGATGCAGATCAACGAGGACTATTACGAGCAGCTGACCGAAGGTAAGCTGGACCGAATTTTGGCCGATCTGCGATCGACCGGAACCAGTCCACTGAAGAGCGGGCCGTTCATGTGGCCGGAACCTGTGACCGGTAAAGGGTGAGCAATGAAGAGTGAATGGATATTCATCGATTGCAGACTCATGTCAGCAACGCCTTACCCCTCACCCTTGACACCTTACGAGCCGGTGTAAGATGCCCAAGCACGAACTCATTCTCCTGAAGAACATGATGCAACCCGGCTATACCGGGTCGCTGACCGACTATGAGAAGACCGGAGGCTACCAAGCCTTGCGCAATACACTGGGGAAGATCGCCCCGGCAGACGTGACGACAATAGTCCGAAAATCAGGCCTGCGCGGCCGAGGCGGCGCAGGCTTCCCGACCGGTGTGAAATGGGGATTTCTGCCGAAAGACTATCAGGGTCCCCGGTATCTGTGCTGCAACGCCGACGAGAGCGAGCCCGGTACGTTTAAAGATCGTCAACTCATGGAGCGGGACCCTCATCAAGTCTTGGAAGGCATTGTGTTGGCCTGCTATGCCATCGGTTCGGAAACCGCCTACATCTATATCCGTGGAGAAATGGTCCTGGGCTCCAAAATCTTGGAACAGGCCATCGGCGAAGCCAGAGTCGCCGGATATATCGGGAAGAACATCCTCGGCACAGGTATCAACGTAGACGTGTGGGTGCATCGGGGAGCGGGAGCCTATATCTGCGGCGAGGAAACGGCCCTCTTGGAATCACTCGAAGGCAAACGCGGACTCCCTCGCATTAAACCGCCGTTTCCAGCCACACATGGCCTCTACAATAAGCCGACCGTCGTCAATAACGTCGAGACGCTGGCGAACCTCCCCCACATCATCACCCGAGGCCCCGAATGGTTTGCGGCGATCGGGTCACCGCCGAAGAGCACCGGTACCAGGGTCTTCTGTGTCAGCGGGCATGTGAAACGACCGGGCAATTATGAAGTTCCGATGGGCATGACGGTCCGCGAATTGGTGTACGAGTATGCCGGCGGCATGCGGTCCGACAAACCGATGAAAGCCTTTATTCCCGGTGGAGCGTCGGCGCCTTTTCTGACGCCGGCCCATCTCGACGTGAAACTGGATTTTGAGCATGTTGCAGCGGCGGGATCGATGTTGGGATCAGGGGGCGTGACAGTGATGGAGGAAGGCACCAGCATGGTCTGGGCCGCGCTTCGGCTCATGGAATTTTTCTACCATGAGTCCTGTGGGAAATGCAGTCCGTGCCGGGAAGGCAGTTCTTGGCTCGTCCAGACCATGCGCAGAATTTCGGCGAAACGTGGCCGAATGGAGGATCTTGAAACCTTGTTGGATCTATGTAAAAACATCGCAGGTCGCACGGTCTGTGCCTTCGGTGACGCGGAAGTCGCTCCAATCCAAAGCACGCTGAAGCATTGGCGACAGGAATACGTCGACCTCATCAATGAAGCAGAAACCGCGAACCTGATCAGACCTGAACCGGTAGGAAGACCATGATGGGAATCTGTCAATCTGATGACCTGTTGAATGGAAGATATTCCTCAGATCGACTGATCATCAGATAATAAAGTTAGACTATGCCTGAAACCACATCACAGATGGTTCGTATCACGATCGACGGCATGACGGTCCATGTCCCCAAAGGGACATTGGTGATCGAAGCGGCGCGGCGCGTCGGCGTCATGATTCCGCATTTCTGCTACCACCCGAAACTCAAACCGGACGCCAATTGCCGTATGTGCCTGGTTGAAATCGAAAAGATGCCCAAGCTTCAAACGGCTTGCAGCACACCGGCCGATGAAGGGATGAACATACGCACGGCCACCACGGCGGTCGACGACGCCCATAAATCAGTGCTCGAGTTTATCCTTGCCAATCATCCGCTGGACTGTCCGGTCTGCGATCAAGGGGGAAAGTGCGATCTTCAAGACTTTTCGCACCAGTACACCGCCACCAGCCGGTTCGTTGAAACCAAGCGCATCTTCCAGAAGGAGTATTTCAGCCCGCTCATTGAAACACAGATGAATCGCTGCGTGCAGTGCCTCCGCTGCGTCCGATACTGCGATGAAGTGATGGACGTCAAGGCCTTGGCACCGGTCGGTCGCGGGACCATGACGGAAATCAAGCACTTCGGCTCTCACCCGCTCGATTGTGAGTTCTGCGGCGGCTGTGTTCAGATCTGTCCGGTCGGCGCGATTACCAGCCGACTGTCCATGTACGAGTACCGTCCGTGGATGTTGAAACGAGCCGAAACCATCTGCGGTTACTGCGGAGATGGGTGCCAGATCACGGTGCAGACCAAAGGACAGGAGCTTATTGAAGTGAACTCAGCGCATGGAGCGGGACGCAACAACGGCGACCTGTGCGCCCGGGGGTTTTTTGGATTCCATGCGGCCAGCGATCCACAGCGCCTGACCCATCCGCTGATTCGGCGCGATGGCAGGCTGATGCAAACGACCTGGGAAGAAGCTCTGGAATACGTCGCCGGCCGTGTCGGCGAGATTCAAGCCGCGTATGGAGGCCAGAGCGTCGGAGGCTTGATCTCGGGCCGTTGCACTAATGAAGAATTGTATCTGTTTCAGAAATTTCTCCGCGTAGCTGTCGGCACCAACCATATCGACAGCAGCGCGCGGTATGGCCATGTCAACGGCCTGCAGGCCATGCGACTGGTGCAGGGGACACATCGGTGGACCGTCACCTTCGACGACATCCTGGACGCGGATGTTCTGATCCTCGTCGGGACGAATATTACCGAGACGAATCCCATCACAGGCCTCAAAGTGAAAGAAGCGGTGAAGAAACGCCGGGCGACGTTGATTACGATTGAATCATTGGAGCCCGTCGTCGACACCATGAGCAACATCGCCAATCTCTCACACCATCATTTCCGTATTCCGACCAGCGACACACACCATGCGATCGTCGGTCTGGTGAAGGCCGTCCTCGAACAGAATTTGACACAACCGGACCTCGCGCAACGACATCCGACGTATTTCAACGCCATGACGAGCGCGCTACAACAGATCTCGTGGCAGGAGATCCAGACAGCGACCGGAATCGAGCCGGAGGCGTATGTGAGGGCAGCCAAAGCGGCGGCAGGAGCACGCCGGGTCGTGATCGTGGCCGGGCAGCTCTTATTGCGAAGCGAACAGGGCTACAGCGGGTGTTTGACCCTCTTCGATCTCCTTCTTCTGACAGGGAAGTTGGATGGGCCTGGCTGTGGCTTTGCCCCGCTCGCCGAAGAAAATAACGACCAGGGCGCGGTCGAAATGGGAACCGTCACCGAACTTCTTCCCGGAGCACAACCCATTACCAGCGGCACAGAGCGCGAGAGGATCGCGAAACAATGGAAAAGCGAACTTCCAACTGACACAGGAGCGTCCCTCATCGAGATGTTGGAGCGAGCCCGCGCGGGATCTCTCAAAGCCATGTTCATCGTCGGAGAGAATCCAGTCGGAAGCCTCCCTGCGGCGATCCATGCCGAGACCTCGCTGCGCAATCTTGATCTCTTGGTATGCCAGGAGCTATTTTTAACGGAGACGGCCGCCAAGGAAATTCGGAGCCTCATTCCTGGCTATAGCTCGCTGGGGCCCACACCGTTGCCTCCCAAAGTGGATCGCTCGGTCGTGGACCGCTATCTTACCGATGGATATCAGCGTGACCTCGCAACGAGGTACCACCCAATCCCACGCGCGTCCAGACCGGATGGAACCGTACGACTAGAATTGACACAAAGCCTGTTCCATTCTGGAAAATTATCCACACGATCAAAGGGGTTGTTACAAGTCGAAGGAAGCGGTCGGCTCCGTATCAGTCCATCTGACGCCGCGCGCTTTGCCTTGTCGGATGGCGATCGTGTCCGCCTCTCCAGCACATCCGGAGAAATGACAACCGAGGTCAAAATTATGGAACGGGTCCCACAAGGAACGGCATGGTTCCCGTATCACTTTGGTCAAGCAGCCGTCCACCTATTTGAATGCGCTATCGATCCGATCACCCATGTGCCGTCGTTCCGGACGGCGACGGTGTCCATGATGAAGGTGGCGTGATGACGCTCGTTCAACACGGATCACTGTGCTAATCGAGGAGTCCTATCGTGACTGAATTCGGATTGCGTCTCGCTATCTCCATGACCCAAATCGCCGCAGTCATGGGCGTCGTGGTCATCACCGTGCTCATCCTCACCCTTGCGGAGCGAAAAGTCCTCGGTTGGATGCAGGACCGCATGGGTCCGATGGAAGTGGGGCCCTACGGCATTCTCCAGCCGTTTGCGGATGCCATCAAACTCTTCTTTAAGGAAGACATTGTCCCCGCCGGGGCCAACAAGTTCCTGTTCACCATGGCCCCGATACTATGTCTCATTCCCGCATTCATCGGATTTGCCGTCATTCCGTGGGGCCCCAATCAGACGTTTGAGGTCGGCGGCATCACCGTAAGACCGTTTGTCATCAGCGACATCAATATCGGCATTCTGTACATCTTAGCCTTCGCGTCGCTCGGGGCCTACGGCATTATCCTGGGAGGATGGGCGTCCAACAGCAAATACTCCTTGCTCGGTGGGCTACGATCGGCGGCGCAGATCATCAGTTACGAGCTTAATGTGGGACTGTCCATTGTCGGCGTGTTGATTCTTGGCGGTTCACTCAGCCTGGTGAAAATCACCGATGCCCAGGCCGGAGGATTTTGGAATTGGTATCTCTTCGCGTTACCGGCCCCACAAATTTTTGCGTTTGTCGTCTACGTGATCTCATCGGTGGCGGAAACCAACCGGGTCCCGTTCGATCTGCCGGAAGCGGAGAGTGAGCTCGTCGCCGGCTTCTTCACGGAATACAGCGGCCTCAGATTCGCGTTCTTTTTCCTCGCCGAGTACGCCAACATGGTGTTAGTGTCCTGCGTCGCGGCCGCGATGTTTCTCGGTGGATGGAACGCACCCTATCCTGGAACGATTATGGCGTTCATCGGCCTGCCGTCCTTGGCCTGGGTCGAGAACACCATGTGGTTTGCGGTCAAGACGTACTCGTTCTTGTTCCTCTTTTTCTGGCTCCGAGCCACGTTGCCGAGACTGCGCTACGATCAGCTGATGCGATTCGGTTGGAAGGTGCTGTTGCCCATTGCGTTGGGAAACATCGTCGTAACGGCCCTTGCGGTGTTTTTCTATCAACAGATGAAATAGCAGACGAGATCCATATGGCATCTACGGCAACCACCAAGCGTTTGAACCTACACGAATGGTTCAAGACGATCACGTTCTACGAGATTCTCGTCGGCATGAAGGCGACCTTGTCCCATCTCCTCAATTACCGTCCCGTGACCTTGCAATACCCTCATGAAAAACGCACGTTGCCGGACAATTATCGCGGCATGCTCGCGCTGCTCCGATATGACGATGGGACCGAGAAGTGCGTGGGATGCGACCTCTGTGAAGCTGCCTGTCCGTCGCGCGTCATCCGGGTCGTCAGCGCCGAAGTGCCGGATGAGCCGACGAAACGTTACTCAAAAGAATATTACATGGACATGACCCGGTGCTTGTTCTGCGGGATGTGCGTGGATGCCTGCCCCGTCGATGCGCTGGGTATGACGAGAGAGTTTGAATGGGCGGTATACGACAAGCGCCAGCTCCATCTGAACAAACAACAATTGCTCGCGATCGGCGACCGTTCGTTTCCAGTCCGCGAGAAACGTCTGGAGCTGCAACATCCAAACGTCGCGTTCTTCAACGTGGCATTCAAGCACGTGCCACCAAAACCGGACTGACTTTCAAAGAGTACTCATCAGACGAGTAATGACTGCATCACCGTTGCGTTAGGCCAGCCCCGGTCGGCCGCTAACCCAGGAACCATCCATGTCGCAGCTGTTTTTTGGATACTTCGCCGGGATGATCGCCATCACCTCCATTCTGGTGGTGGCGTTGAGAAATCCTGTCTACAGTGCGCTTTCGCTCTTGGTCATGTTTTTCCATGTCGCGGGACTCTTCATCACACTCCATGCCGAATTTCTCGCGGCCGTGCAGATCATCGTCTATGCCGGGGCCATTCTCGTGCTGTATCTGTTCGTCGTCATGATACTCAATGTCGCGCAAGACGACCGGTACCATAGCCAATGGCGGATCGCAGGAGTGGTCTGCATTCCATTGCTCATTGAGTCCATGTTGCTTCTCTCCGGAGGGGCCGGCGCCGTCAACACCGGGAGTCGATCGCTCCAATCCGGACCGCAGGATGCCATCGACACCGACAATACGTTGGCCATCGGCAAGACACTTTTTTCAACCTATTTATTCCCGTTCGAGGTGGCCTCCTTGGTCCTCCTTGTGGCAATGATCGGCGCCATCGTCCTCGCCAAGCGCGACATCGGCGAACACAACACATAACACATGACACAAACGGGCAGTGACGAATGACCATTCCCATCTCGTACTACCTCATCTTGAGTGCCATCGTCTTCTTGACAGGCGTGGTGGGTGTGCTCATCCGGCGCAATATCATTGCCATTCTGCTGTCCGTTGAGCTGATGCTGAACGCGACCAACATTAACTTCGTCGCGTTCTCTGACCATCTGCAGGATCTCGGCGGTCAAGTGTTCGTCTTTTTTGCCTTAACGGTGGCCGCTGCGGAGGTTGCCGTCGGACTCGCGATTATCATCGCTCTGCACCGATCAAAATCCACGATCAATGTCGAAGAATTCAACCTATTGAAATGGTAAAGGAGCCGTCTCTCATGAATCGTGACACGTCGTGTATGGGAAATGTCGGCGCTTTCTGCCCGATCGCTCATTTTCTTCTTCACGAGTAACGAACGACGAGGCGCGATTTCTGATGCTGTACGCTCTTATCCCACTCCTTCCGCTGACCGCCTTTTTGATTCTTGGCTTGGCTGGCCGGCACATCAACACCCGTGCTCACCTTGTTGCAGTTCCAGCGGTTATGTTGTCGCTCGCCTTGTCGGTAGGGGCATTTTTAGAAGTGGTTTCCGGCTCCGTCATTTCGCTTCCGCTCTATACCTGGCTGACATCCGGAACTCTGGACATTCACATCGGTCTTCATATCGACCGACTCACCGCCGTGATGCTCCTGTTGGTCACCGGTGTCAGTTCGCTCGTCCACGTCTATACCATCGGTTACATGCATAGCGAGCCAGGCTATGCCCGTTTCTTCAGCTACATCGCCCTGTTCACCTTCTCCATGTTGATGTTGGTGCTGGCTGATAACCTGCTGCAGCTCTTCGTGTTCTGGGAAGCCGTCGGACTATGCTCCTATTTGTTGATCGGGCACTGGTACGAACGTGCCGCCGCCTGTGCGGCTGCCACCAAGGCGTTCCTCGTGAATCGCGTGGGCGATTTTGGGTTCATGCTGGGCCTTCTGCTTGTCTGGTACAGCTTTGGGTCGCTGAACTACCTCGACATCTTTCCTGCCCTCCATGAAGCGACTGATGTGACGATGAACCTCCTCGGTCCTTTCGGTGGAACATGGGAGGTTTCCGTCTTCACCCTTATCGGACTTCTGCTGTTCACCGGCGCAGTGGGAAAATCGGCGCAAGTTCCGCTCCACGTCTGGCTGCCGGATGCGATGGAAGGACCGACACCGATTTCGGCGCTCATTCACGCCGCCACGATGGTCACCGCCGGAGTCTTCATGGTGGCGCGTCTCGCCCCGATCTATAACCTTTCACCAACCGCGATGAGCGTGGTCGCGATTACAGGCGCCGCGACGATGGTCCTCGGCGCCACGATCGCGTTGACTCAAACCGACATCAAGCGTGTCGTCGCATATTCGACGGTCAGTCAGCTCGGGTACATGATCATGGCGTGCGGGCTCGGCGCCTATGCCTCCGGCATGTACCACCTACTCACGCATGGCGCGTTCAAGGCCTTGCTGTTTTTAGGCTGCGGCTCCGTGATTATTGCCCTGCACCATGAGCAAGATATGAGGCACATGGGAGGCCTCAAAGACAAGTTACCGATTACCTACTGGACGTTTGTAGTGGGCTCGCTGGCGCTTGCCGGCTTTCCTCTGACGGCCGGCTTCTTCAGTAAGGATGACATCCTCGTGTCCGCCTGGTCGTCCGGCGACCTTGGCCGGATCCTGACGCTCGTTGGTCTGCTGACGGCTCTCCTGACCGCCTTTTACAGCTTCAGGCTTGTGTTCGTGACCTTCTGGGGAACGTCCCATGTTGATCCACACTATGCGGAGCACCTCCACGAACCCTCACGGACAATCACGACACCGCTCATCATTCTCGCAGTTTTGAGTATTCTGACTGGTTATCTCGGCATCCCATCGTTCCTAGAACCCATTTTTTCAACCGGGGGTGAGCCCGCCGTCCCTCATGGCTTGGATGGGCTCATGATTATGGCAGCGGCGACCGCGATGGGCCTGATCGGCATTGCCGCCGCCTATTATGTGTATGTCCTCAACCCTGATCTTCCGGAACGCTTGGCGCGACAGTGGGACAGCCTCTATCGGGGCTCGCTGAACAAATGGTATGTCGATGAGGCCTACGATTGCCTATTCGTACGACCAACCCTTGCGGCAGCTTCCAAACTCTGGAAGCATGTTGATGTCCACGTGATCGATGGAACCGTCAACGGTATCGCACACGCCATCACATGGGGGGGATGGCTGTTGCGGCTGGTCCAGAGCGGGCAGACCCAGCACTATGCCTTGGCCATGGCGGTGGGGATCGTCGTGTTAACGGCGTATCTCCTTCTTTGAGAGATACAGGATAAATAGCGAGATTGACGTTACCATGACTAATTTCACACATTGCCGTTTACGTGTGGCATCACTGCTGTTGGAGTCCCGATGACCGGCTTTCCCTGGCTCACATTACTGATCATCCTCCCGTTGGCCGGGGCCATGGCGGTCTTTGCGGTGAAGGAAAGCACCGTCAGGCTCACGGCCCTCGCTGTGGCCGTGGCCGATCTCCTGATCTCACTCCCTCTCTGGTGGCTGTTCGATGCCGCTTCCGGTGACATGCAGTTCGTTGAATCGGCGCGGTGGATCCCGTCGCTGTCCATCAACTACCGGCTTGGCCTCGATGGAATCAGCCTCCCGCTCGTTCTCATGACGACGGTCCTGATGCCGCTCTGCATCTTGATCTCCTGGCACTCCATTGAGAGAAGGATTCAAAGTTTCATGGCCATGCTGCTGATCATGGAAAGCGCCATGATCGGGGTATTCTGTGCTCTTGATTTCGTACTATTTTATGTGTTTTGGGAAGCGATGTTGATCCCGATGTACCTGTTGATCGGGATCTGGGGCGGACCGAATCGCCTCTACGCCGCGATCAAATTCTTGCTCTATACCCTCGCCGGCAGCGTTTTGCTGTTGGTCGCGATCTTGGTCTTGTACTTCCAGGGCGGCCATACGTTCGACATTCTTCAATTGAGTCAAGGCACCTATTCCACGTCGTTGCAATTCTGGCTCTTCCTCGCGTTCTTCGCCGCATTCGCCGTCAAGGTTCCTATGTTCCCGTTCCATACTTGGCTGCCTGACGCGCACGTGGAAGCACCCACGGCCGGCAGCGTGATCCTCGCCAGCGTACTGCTCAAGATGGGCACCTACGGGTTCCTACGCTTCAGCCTTCCCATGTTGCCGGAGGCCTCACAGCTGTTCACTCCGTTCATGGTGGGCCTTTCAATTGTGGCGATCATCTACGGAGCCTATATGGCGCTGGCGCAAGCCGATCTTAAAAAGCTCATTGCCTATTCAAGTGTGAGTCATATGGGGTTCGTGACTCTCGGCCTCTTTATGTTTAATATTCAGGGAATCGAAGGCGCCGTCATGCAGATGGTGAACCACGGCATCACCACCGGTGGACTCTTTCTCTGCGTCGGAATGATTTATGAACGCACCCATAGCCGACAAATCGCCGATAATGTCGGCCTCACGAAGCCGATGCCGCGGTATGCGACGTTCCTGGTCATTTTCGCATTATCTTCATTGGGACTGCCCGGCACGAACAGTTTCGTCGGGGAGTTTATGATTCTTGCTGGCACCTTCCTCTGGAGCAAGATCGCCACGACCTGTGCATTATTGGGAATTATCTTGGCGGCAGCCTACTTGCTCTGGATGGTTCAACGTGTCGCCTTCGGCGTCCCCGATCCGCATATCCTTCCGAAGCTTCGCGATGTGAACCTGCGTGAGATGATTACCGTGGTGCCGCTGAGGGCCGACCATGATGACCTTCTCGTCGGCAGACCTCTTCCTTATCCTCCCAGAATTGCTGATCGTCGCCGCAGCCTGCATCATACTCGTGCTCGATCCGGTGCTGCGGGCATCCGACAGAGACGGTTTGGTCTGGCTAAGCCTGGGAACACTTGCCGTGTGCATGGGCTTGACGGCGTCCCAGATACAGGCTCCCGCCACAATCTTTAGCGGACTCGTCGTCATTGATGCGTACGGAGCCTTTTGGAAGCTGCTCCTCTACTTCGTCACCGGCCTGACCATTCTCCTTTCTCATTCCTACTTGAAGGAAGAGCGGCTGTACTTCGGCGAATATTACGGCTTCGTCCTGCTCGCTCTCTCCGGAATGATGGTCATGGTCTCGTCGGCCGATTTATTGACACTCTACCTGGGCACCGAGCTGATGTCCCTCTCGCTGTACGTCATGGCGGGCCTGAAGCGATCGGAACCTCGCTCTTTGGAAGCCTCGGCCAAGTACTTTGTGCTGGGAGCGTTCTCATCCGGAATCCTCCTCTACGGACATGTGGACGCCGGATGTCTATCAAGGCGCCCCCACCTCCGTCACCGCCTTCATGGCGGTCGCATCCAAAGCCGCAAGCTTCGGCGCATTCCTCAGAGTGTTCATGGAAGGGCTCGGTGGCCTGAAAGCCAACTGGTCTGCGATGTTTCTCCTGCTTTGCCTCGCCACCCTGATCTTGGGAAATATTCTCGCACTGGTGCAGACGAATGTGAAACGCATGCTGGCCTACTCGAGCATTGCCCATGCCGGCTACGCGCTGATCGGCGTGGTCGCAACCGGACACATGGGGAACTCGTCCGGTATCGCCAGCGTGCTGCTCTATCTTTCGCTCTACGCATTCATGACGTTCGGCGCGTTCGCCATCGTCGCCATGCTTCGCAAGGGCGGGATCGAAGGAGAGGACATCGAAGATTTCACCGGACTCGCCAAACGGCATCCTGTGGCTGCACTGCTCATGTTGATCTTTATGGTTTCACTGGCGGGCATTCCTCCGACTGCAGGGTTTATCGGAAAACTGTATGTCTTTATGTCGGCGGTGGAAGCCGGCCTGCCGTGGCTGGCTGCCGTAGCGCTCATCTTTGCCGTCATCTCGGCCTATTACTACCTCCGACTGGTGATGGTCATGTACATGCGCGAGCCGAGTGACCTGTCGAGTACGAGCCCTCGGATGGTCATGTCACCGGCTCTCTCCATCGTGCTGGCCTGCGCGGTGGCCGGGGTGGTGATCTTTGGGATCTATCCCAACCCACTCGTGAACTTCGCCATGCAAGCGGTATCGGCGCTCAAGTAAGACCGTCGTGGTTTGCCGATCCGCATGCGGAGCATCATGACCATCCTCCGCTTTCTGATCGAGACGTTGAACACATTCTTGCGCCAGGGCTGCCCGAGCCTGGCGGCGGCCTTGGCCTTTTTCTCGTTGCTCTCGCTCTTTCCTCTCGTCTTTCTTCTCCTGTATGGGATCAGCTTCCTGGTCAGCCAAAACATCATCGGCGAGCAGTTCATCCTGAGCTTCCTGAAAGGCTTTCTGCCTTCATTGGGTGAGCGATTGGCTGAAGAACTCCATCGGATCGGCGTATTAGAAGGTGTGCGCTGGCTGGTATTTCTGTCGTTCTTCTGGTTTGGAGGGCTCGTCTTTTACGAGCTCGACTACGCACTGAACGTGGTATTTGAAAGCACCCAAAAGCGTCACCCGTTGATTTCTACCGCGATCTCCATCGCCCTGCTGAGTTCGACAGGACTTCTATTGTTCCTCTCCTATGTCGCCACGCAAACCATCACTTTTTTGACGGCCTATGCCCCGAAGCTGTGGGGGCTCGATCTCGTCGCCCTTGCCGCCCATGATGTTCATCTCACATACACGCTCCCCTTTTCCCTGGCATTCCTGACGGTGAGCCTGTTGTACCGCCTGGTGCCTCGCCGCCGACCCCGGTGGAGCCACGCCATGGCAGGTGCGCTAACGTTCGGCCTGCTCTGGGTTTCGGCAAAGTTGCTGTTCGTCAGCTACAGCGACTATGCCATGGTGTACGCACGGCTCTATGGATCGTTACTCGAGGTCGTGCTCTTATTGCTCTGGGTCTATTATTCCGCCGGGCTCTTGCTGTTCGGTGGGATCATCGCCCGCAAGCTACAACAGCTCGCTTACTCGTCACAGGTACCCGCTGACAGTGGGTAGCCGAGACGGTGGAGCGGGATGACCGATAGTGTATCCCGCGACTTAGCGGCTGGAAGAGCCTCGGAGCTGAAGATAACGCACGATGGCTGAATGGGTGACAAGTCCAACCATTTCTCCGTCCTGCATGACCACTAAGCGACCCCACCCTTCACGGGCCATACGCTCCAGCGCATGCATCACAGGAATATCCGGCTCGATCACTAAAGATTCTGAACGGGGGCGCATCACCTGCTCGACCCTGCGCCAGGGCCACAGCGACGGCGGGACGCTCTGAATCTCAACCGTGGTGATGAGTCCCACCAGTCGCCCATCCTCTAACACCGGGAAACCGCCGTAGCCATAGGATTGAAAGTGCTGATTCACCGCCACATCCAACGTGCAATGCGACGGAATCGAGGTGACCGTCGTCGCCATGACATCCCGAATAGGGACCGTCGCCAGGGCCTGACGCATGACCGCTTGACGACGACTCGCCAGGGCTGCGGTAAAGAGAAACATGCCGATGACGACAACCCACCCGCCGTTCGATGCCATCGACGCGGGTAGTCCGCCGCTCGCGGACCCGTACAGCACGACAAGCCCCGCCAGCCCAAGCATCACTCCAAACCCAAGGCCGACCCCTGCGGCTTGTTTGGTCGCTCGATAAAAATCGTTTCTCCATGCCCACAGTCCCGCACGTAACATCCGTCCGCCGTCCAGTGGAAAACCTGGAATCATATTGAAGAGTCCGATTTGCATATTAACGAAGCCCAGCAAGGCCCCAAGCATGATCCACCCCTGGAGACCATGTTGCCGTTGAATCGTCTCCGCCAGCTCCACAAACACAAAACAAAGACCGCCGATCACAAAGCTGACCGCCGGCCCGGCCAACGCAATGAGGAATTCAGCGCGGGGTGTGGGGGCTTCCTTCCGCATGTGAGCCACGCCGCCAAAAATAAACAACGTAATCTTTTCAATCGGAATGCGGTAGTACAACGCGACGTAAGAATGGCCGAGCTCATGCAAGAGCACGGAGACGAATAATAGGACTGCTGCGAGGCCCCCCATAGCCCAATAACGTTCTGGAGTGAGCCCGGGCAAATTGTCCGGCAGATACCCAGTCGAGAGTGACCAGGTGACCAGGAGAAACACCACAAACCATGAAGCATGGACGCGGATCGGAATTCCCAACGCGCGGCCGATTTCCCAGGAAGGTACCTGCATTGACAACACCGTACCAGCGGGATACGCAAAGGGTCAATTCTTCTCGGCCGGTTCAGGTATACTAGCCCCTATGCGACGACACGTTCTGCGACGCCTGCTGATCGGCGTGCTGTTAGCCGCAACTCACGGGGCATTTGCTCCAGTAGACGGTGTGGCGCAAGTGATCAAGTCTGGTCCACCAACCTGCCCAGGCGTGGCACTGACGTTCGATCTCTGTCCCGTGCGAAAGGGGTCCGGCTACGATCAGCCCTTAATGGACTATCTGATTTCACACCGTATCCCCGCCACATTCTTCATGTCCGGCAAGTGGATGACCAAACATGAGCCAGAAGTGGACCATCTACTGAGCATGGAATTTTTCGAGGTCGGGACGCATGGTGACGTCCACGCCCATCTTCCCATGCACGATGCCGACGAACAACGCACGGAGATCCTTGGCCCCGTCAAAGTCCTGCAAGACCACTATACCTATACGGCGACGTTGTTTCGGCCTCCGTATGGAGAATACAACGACGTAACCGTTGCCGTGGTGCAGATGCTCGGTCTGCAGTTCATCCAATGGAATATCGAATCGGGTGATCCGGATCCGATGCTCTCGGCAGAACAAATCTTGACCAGAGTCGCCAAGCAGGCCAAGCCCGGCAGCATCATCGTCTTCCATGCGAACGGCAAGGGCAAGCAGACTCGTCAGGTGATCGAGCAACTGGCCACGAAGGTGCTCCCTCAGAAGGGGCTCAAGCCCATGACCGTCAGCGAACTGTTGAATTGTCAGTCTTCGACTCCATGATGAACCAGCCAGTCATCCGGGCGATACAGGCACACGATCGGGAAGCCGTGGTTCACCTCCTGGGTGAATCCGATCCCTGGAAGACACTCGGTTATACAAAGGATGATTGGAACCGCATCTTTTGTCCGACTCCTCAGGGACGAGACTGCTACGTCGCACTCCTCGATGGGCAAGTGGCAGGCGTCGCCATCGTGAAGCAGAAGTTTCTCCTGGGCGACTATTTGGAGCTCTTAGGCGTGGCTGAATGGGCGCGTCAGAAGGGAATCGGCGGTCAGCTGTTGCAGCACATCGAGGAGCTCGTCTTTAAGAGGACCAAGAACCTCTTCGCCTGCGTGTCGGACTTTAATGAGTCCGCAAGAGCCTTTTACAAGAAACACGGGTATCTGGAAATTGGCCCCATGCCGAACTTCCTGATTCCCGGCAGCGCCGAATTGCTCCTCCGCTGGCCCCATGCCGAACTTCCTGATTCCCGGCAGCGCCGAATTGCTCCTCCGCAAGACCGCCGGACCGGCACGCCAGAAGGGATAGGATCACTGGATCTATTTACACGCTTGCCGGATACTATAGACCCTCTGATATAAACCCTGTATGAACGTCAAGAAGCTGCTCCACACCCGTATGCGGGTCAGCGATTTGGATGAGACCATCCGGTTTTACACAACCGTCTTGGGCCTCGAGGTTCTTGAGCGGAAGACGTCTCCGCGCGGCTCACAACTCGCTTTTCTAAAAGTATCTAATAGCGAGGAATTGATAGAGCTGACCAGTTTCCCTCCAAGCGGCCCGGTGAAAGTTCAGGAAGATCTCGTTCATCTAGCCTTTCAAGTCGAAAGCCTCGACGAAACGATTGCATCGCTTCATGCACAGGGTGTCGCGATCACCGATGGCCCGACGACCACCTCTTCCGGCAGCCGGTTCATCTTCATTGACGCGCCCGACGGCTATGAGATTGAGCTCATCGAACGCCGGGCAGGAGTGATGATCGTCTAGTTTCCAGCACATACAGACTCCCCACTTTCAAGCTCCACGCACATTGACGATGTGACTCCCTCCGAAGTACCTTCTTCTCATCAACATCCCGTGTGAATTTCCTGAATCAGGAGGACCGCTGAGATGAAGAACGGGTTTTTTCGAGGACATGGGCTTGGTAACGATTATCTCGTGATGGATCCCAAAGACCTGACGTTCAAGCTGACACCAAAGACCATCAAAGCGATTTGCGATCGGAACTGGGGGCTCGGCAGCGACGGAATTCTATCCTTGGTTCCCTCGAAGAAGGCCAATTTCGGCTTGCGCATTTTCAATCCGGACGGCAGTGAGGCAGAAAAATCAGGGAACGGCCTCAGGATCTTCGCGCGCTATCTCCACGCGACCGGTAAAACAAAGAAGAAGCGCTTCACAGTCGAGACCAAGGGCGGGCTGGTCAGCATTGACCTGCATGTAGACCGGCATGGCGACGCTGCCGCTGCGACGGTCGAGATGGGGATCGCCACATTCAAACCGGATGCGCTCCCCTGTTCACTGAACGTGCCTGAGTTGATTCAGCAGCCGATCGAAGCGGCAGGCCGCTCGTTGATTTTTACCGGCGTGAGCGTCGGCAATCCCCATTGTATCGTCTTCAAGCCAACCGGAGAATCCTGGTTGCGGGAAGAACTCTTGGCGCTTGGGCCAGCCCTGGAACACCACAAGCTGTTTCCTAAACGGACGAACGTGCAGCTCGCAGTTCCAACCGGGCCCAAGGAGATCTTTATTCTGATATGGGAGCGAGGCGCCGGAGAGACGCAAGCCTCCGGCTCGTCGTCCTGTGCGGCGGCCAGCGCAGCGGTTCGCCTAGGACTCGTGAAGAACCCTGTCACCGTCAAGATGCCGGGAGGGATGCTGAATATCGATGTCGCTCCGGACTTCAGCCTCACCATGAAAGGGCCGGTGGCCGAAGTCGCGCGAGGGACATTAAGCCCGTCGTTTGTGCGATCGCTGAAGTAGCATGCCTTCAGCAAACAGCCGTCAGCCCTTCAGCTTGAATGGTATCCTCCGGATTGCTCGCCACCTTTTCGCGCCGTACAATGTCAGGTATCACCCTGTTGTTTCGCTTACCTGAAAGCTGAAGGCTGATCGCTGATGGCCACCTCATCGGATTTGCAATCCAAACTTGCCCATCTGCCCGGTAGCCCCGGCGTCTACCTGTTCAAGAACGAGCAAGGAGAAATCATATATATCGGAAAAGCCACGGTGCTCGCCGATCGCGTCCGATCCTATTTCCAGAAAGGGACTGACCATAGCCTCAAGACCAGTCTTCTCGTCAGTCACGTCGCCGACCTAGAGACGATGGTGACCCGATCGGAGCTCGAAGCTCTGATTCTTGAGAGCA
>JACRQB010000269.1 GCA_016222925.1 Nitrospirota bacterium
ATCAAGACTCAGCGTGGGCCAAGCCGTCGTCTTCAATTGCCCCTTTTGCCTCGCATCATTGAGGGCGCCAAGTAGGGCCGTTGTGACCCGCTCTTGCACAAATCCTTGAGACACAACTATTCCTCTAAGTCCTTACCAAAGAAAGGAAATTAACACGGTACTGTATCATTGTGGGGTAGTCAGAGACAAGGCGGTTTCCGGGAAGTTGTGAGGGCTTGTGTTGTTGGTTCCTCCACATGTAAGCCGCGATGCTTCTAAAATTTTTCCCACCGGCACATGAAGACAAGGTTTTCCCACACACGATTTAACCGTTTCCCACGACTCACAACTACACGGCAACCCTCGCACGATCGACACATGGCTACCGTATGGTCCCCACCGATGGTGATCTGTAGGGCCAAATATAGCTACGGTCCGCACACCCAATAGAGCCGCTAAATGGGTCACACCCGAATCATGACCAATATATACGGCAACCCGTCCAAACACCCCTGCAAGCTGAGATAGATCAAGGTCTCTGAGCACAAGAGGTCGCCGACTCACAAAGTGCAGTGCCTGACCTACGGCATCCTGATCAGCCGGTCCCTCCAAGATGAGGGGACACATCCCCTCCTGCCATAACCGTTCAATCAACGAGGCCATTCTTCTAGGATCAAGGCGCTTGTGAACGCTTCCACTCCCCGGATGCACAAGGACCAGTGATTGCTCCTGGGAAATCCTCAGCGCGTCAAGATAGTCCTTCCCCCGCTCCAAGAGATGCGGGGAAACCTGTACCGTTCTCTCCGACACACTATCTTTGGTCGGTTCACCCAGCGTCTCAAGAAAACGGTCGCTCTGATGCGTTGCACGCAATCCCTTGGAAAATGGTGACTGAATCTGAATGTTCGGAACACCAAACTCCTGGAAGAAGGAACCAAGCACGCCTTCTTTATCTTCCATCCAAACCACAGCTCGATCACAGCGATTCACGCAGGAATATAACTCCTTGGAAATAGATGAAGCCCCTGAAAAGAGCCCTAGGCATGCTTGCCCTTCTAAGGGGAGCCAATCGCTGATCACTCCACATTCCAATAGGAGTCGGCTCACGGCGGCAGCAGCTATGAGCACAATCTCATGCTGGGGAAACCTCAGACTTAGACGCCTTATTGCTGGGACAGCCAGCAGGACATCCCCAAGTGCGCCCGGATGAATGATAAGGAGGGTACGTTTCACCTGTCAGACCTACACACTACGACCCAACCCCCGTACCAGGATCACACACTGATCGAGCCTGTTCCAAATCAGATGGCGTATTGATGTTGAACATGGAACGCCCCTCATGGTCGATGCGCCTAATCTCTGTCTCGGGCACCACGCATACGCGAAGGGATGGATGGCTGACCATGCTGTGAATCTTCCTATTATGAAGGGTCATCATTTCCTCAATAACTGGAATGCAGTTTCGGCTATAGACCGCATGGGTTGGCTGAAGACGAGTCGCCCACCGACTGATGACAATATCGGCTGAATCTTTCAGTTGAACGATATGCTGTATGACACGCGGGTTGAGGAATGGCATATCACAGGCCACAACGAAGATATGTTGGGTCTTGGCCAGTCGAAGCCCCGTGTACAATCCTCCAAGGCTCCCACAGTCCGGAACAAGATCACGGACCACCGGCACTTCCGCTTGTAGCGGTGGACTATCTTGAGCAATGACGATGCATACCTGTTCAAACAATTCACGGAGAACCGCGCAGCTCCGCTCAAAGAGAGTCTCTCGACCGACAAGGATGAATCGCTTGTCTTCTCCCATGCGCCTACTTTTTCCGCCGGCCAGCAGAACACCTGTCACATCAGTGATCATAGGAACGTAACCTGTCTAAAAAAAAGAGGGGGTAGGTTTCCCCACCCCCTCCATCTTCTTGCTGCGCTGAAGCGAGTCGCTATGAAATGCTACAGCGTCTTCCCTTTTTTCCTGTTTGCGCGACGAGTCAGAACCCAACCCTCCAGCAGTACCACTCCGACAGCGATAACAACCGGATAGATGTACGTTTCCTGAGGAACCGGTGGATTCATGAACGTGTAGTAAAATGCGGACACGGCCATCTTTCGTCCTGCATCACCATTGTGACCATCCCATGCAAAGAAGACAGTGGGAATATATTGACCCACTTCAAAAAAGGTGTCTTCGTCGTAGTCCTGGTCTTTTTTATTTCCTACAGGCCGCTGAATCATCACATACCAGCGTCCATTTTTCCATTCGCTCTTTACGAGCTTCATGGCTTCTTCATAATTATCGCGTTCTTCAAAATCCTTATCCCATCCCGTACCTTTGAATGCCCGAAGGGAACCGTCAGCTTCCCACTTGACGATATCGACAGGGAATTGGTCATTCGTCCCGAACAAATAGCGCGGCTTAATTGGAGCCGGTAATTCTTTCCACTTCACCGCTGTCTCGATAGCAATCGCATCGTTATATACGGTGTAATTATTTTGCTTCGCGGCGATTGACCCCTCCTCGCCTGTTTTGGGGTCCTGCTCCTTCACATCGATATTGACCTGGGTTGGAGCCCAAGGGAGCTTCCCTTCAGCGACACTCTTCGTTCGATCATCCCACTCAAGGAGATAGACAATATATTTGTCATTGTAGAGTGAACGAACCCAGATATCGTCGATTCGATTTACAAAGTTTCTTGGCTTATGGGTGATCTGTCCCCCCATCGCCACAATTCGCTTTGGAGCTTTTTGCCAGGCCTCATGCTCAATGTCAGCCGGGATTTCCCCCTCAACGAGATCTGAGGGGATGACGAAGTTGATTTTAGGCTTATCGGTTAATGGATCAATGGGCAATGGATTACCCAGCGTATCTCTTTCACACAGCGAACTGACAAAGTTGGCGATATCCCACCGTTCATCGACGGTCGTGTTATCAGCAAAAGATGGCATCGGTGTGCCATTTACACCTGTAGAAAAAGTACGGAAGATGTTGGCAACATTGTACGGATCTTGACGACTCCCCCGGAAGTTCCAGCACTTATGCCAATTGGCCGGCTGGATTGAGAAACCCCAGTCATCCTTTAAATTGAAGGCGTTTCCATCGCCACGCCCTTCCATTCCATGACATTCGACACACTTTTTCTCTACGATCAACTCGCCACCCCGCTTCTTACTTTCGTCAGTGGCGGGCTTAGGCTTAAGGTCCGCTAGCTGTAAAATCGTCTGTGTTTCTGACTGCTTGTCGGTAAACTTTCGGTCTTTGACGAGTTGGGTCGTAACAAAAGAGAGGACTTGTAGGCGCTGTTCCTCGCTCAAAATACCTTCCCAAGGTGGCATGGCAGAACCCGGCAATCCATGCGTGACCGTTTCAAACAGATCATTTTGCCCAGCTATAGGTTTCTTAGCATCAAAGAGTGGGAGTTCGCCGCTTGCAGTATGGCGGATTTTAAATGTGCCTTGATTGAAATTCCGCGGGCGTGGCCAAAGCCGGTCGGCTCCAGGTCCATCACCGGCTCCATCCACTCCATGACACCACACACACTTGGTAAAATAGACTCGCTTCCCTGCTTCAATCATTTCTGCTGACGGTTCAGGCGAAAGATCACCTTTCTTAAAACCCTCGGGAAGCCCTTGAGCAGAAACTGACGAATACCCTGCACTTGACACTAGAACCACTCCGAAGGCAGCAGCCGCGATGATCCCGGCCTTCTGAGTTATACTGTCCATCATGTTTGGCCTCATAATCTTCATTATGTCTGGTTTGGCATTCTTAAGGAATATGGCGACTAATCCCAGGTTCGCGGATAGTAGCCGGTGTGCCAATATTCAAACAAAACAACCTTCCAAATTTCATCTACCGTCAGATGTTGCTCCCAGGGCGGCATAACTGATGCCCAAGGAAACCCTTCGTTGGGTAACCCAATCCCACCCTTCGAAACACGCCAGAAGATAAAGGTTTCTTGTAGCTGTGCGATGGTGCCTGGATCGGTAAAGTTCGCTGGAATTGGATTGAAGGCAAAGGCGTGGAGTCCTCGTCCATTTAAATTATCACCATGGCAAAAATGACAGTTCTGAAAGAATATCTCACCACCCTCACGCACATACTTTAGATAACCCTGATTCTTATCATCCCACGGGTTGGCATTGGGCTTCATCAAACGCCCCATACCCTGCTCTACAATATTGGCATTGGTGAACTCTTGATCGAACTTCCCTTCTGGATTGACACGATAGGGATTCTGAGAGGTCTGTAATGTATAGGTCTTACCGTGGACCTTAGTACTCGCAGGTGGCGCTGGATGAACCGTTCGTAACTCAATTGGTTCTTCCGACTTTGGCATCATGGCGTTAAATGAAAATCCGCCGATGAGGATCGGTAGGAGCACAAGATACAGGTAACGCAAAAGCCGGTTGCCACCTGTCTGCGCATCAAGAACGTTCATGATGGGTTGCTTAAACTTCTGCCAGTCCTCTTCACTAGCAGAGACCCACATAAAGACTGCCACCAATGACACTGTGCCATACATTGCTCGCACGCTGAATGGGATAGGCGGGTACATACGGTACTTCAGGTAGAGCAGAAAAAATACCCAGAAACCGATGCCCTGCCAAAACCGTGGAATGGCCATACCCATGGCATTCAACGTATAGCTCAACCCCGTAAAGCCGATCACATAGCATGCTACCTCAAGCAGCATTTGAATCGGCATGTAGCCTTCCACCAACCGTATGTAGGTAGAAGGGACGACATCCAAAACCATTCCGCCCAGAAGGAGAAGACCAGCCACTCCGATCAGGGCACCGAGCGACATCAACGCTTTCATCGGCAAACTCCCTTTACTCTCCGTATGACAGACACTCGGAGGCTACTATATTTTTGGTGGAGGCGCTCCGGTTTTCACCTGAGACAAATAATCGACAATTTTTTTCAACGCGCCAGCACTCAGCTTTTGTCCAAATATTTTTGGCATCGTGTTATCCGGGAACGGCTTCACCACATAAGCACTGGGGTCTACGATAGACTCCATAATGTATTCGGTGGGTGACTTGGCTGTTCCCTTATAGGCAGGATCCTTAATACGCTGAGGAGCTGTTGTTCCTTCTTCCAGCTTAGGCCCGATGGTTCCCACCGCTCCCGGGATGCCAGGGATCGTATGACATGAAATACATTGCCCCTTGGCAAAAATCTGGTCAATCGGCTCTGATCCATCAGCCAGCAGGGATGTGGCTCCCGCAGGCTTTTCATCAGCCTGCTTAGGACGATCTGCTTCTGGAATAAACTTCTCGTAGGACTTTACGATCTCTTCAAAGGACGGAGCATCTATTCCTTCGCGTAAATACATCCAAGTATCCACAGCCGCAAGCTCTGGAAGACTGAGGGAGATAGGTGGCTTATGAATAGAAGGCATTGGACTCTGCTTGTCATTCGTTCCCTTTACCCCATACCCAGCGACAACATAGCAGCTAGGGCATGCGTGCGATTCCGCAATATACTCTTGCGCATTTTCTGCAGTTCCCGAGCCTGGGAACGCCTCTTTCGCCTCATATTCCCGCTTGGAAGGATTACCCTTGGAATACTTGGGATCCTCTAATCGCTCTTTCCCTCGCCCAGGGAGCCCCGCCAGATTTGGTGCTCGTTCACCCAACATGCCAGCATGAAATGCATGGCAGAGCGGACATTGCCCCTTGCCGATTGCGCCTTGCTCCTTATTCTTCCCAACACCTCCAAAGATAATCTTTTCGCCTTCATCAGCTAGCTGTTGCGGGGTCATCGAATCCCATGTCTTCTTTTCCTCTACCGGCGGGAATCCGCCCTCAACTTGAGGAAGCCAGTTTCCATAGCCGGATAGAAACGCAGCGACAAAGAACATCAGCCCCCCGATCTTCAGGAGAGCACTGAGATTGGTAAAATACAGTGCCATGACAAAGGTGCTCACGGTGATAATCACCAGTGACACTGGCAAAAGCCTATTTTCACCATAGAAATTATTCTTATAATTCGCGATAGCCATAAACAGCAAAAGCGTCGCAACGATACCGATGAATGTCTTGAAAACAGCACGCTTCTTTGCCGCAGGCTCGCTGATGGACATTTGAAAATAAACCAATAGCCCGGCTAGGATGGCTAGAGCCATCCAGCCCATAGAGAGTGCCTCTGCAATCATGTTACTCAAGGTCTTGACCTCCTACAGCTACAACGTGGGGGGTGAGCCCCCACCATTGAGCTGGCTAGCAACAACCAACGTCGATTAATGACTGGCAACCGGCTGCGGGATGCTCCCAGGAATTCCAGCTTTAGATTCAACTGGAACCTTCTTCGCACCCAAGCTGCCAAGCCAGAAGACAAATAGGATCGTGATCCAGAAAAACAAAACATTGAATGAAATCATGTTGGCCGCAAACCCCACCGTATGAGTATAAGCCCATGGTGAGTTATCTCTCATGATCTCATTGACGTGCCAGAAGAGCCTGACAGACGAGCGAATATAACCCATCAATCCCATCATCCAAGTAAAGGCCGTCGCTAACATAATAAGCGCGTACTGAGACCGGGCTGAAATCTTGCCCCACTCAATCGGCCCCATTTGCTTGGCCCCCTTCATCATCACGCTGTTAAGCGCAAACATAAAGAAGAGACATGATAAGGTTGTCGCGACCTGAGGAACAGACAAACCAACACGAACGTTTGCTGGAATGTAATACCCATATACGGCTAGGAAAATAATATTGAAGTAGGCGCAGGCGAAAAATATACCCATAAAGATATTACCGAATTTTGCCCACGATACGGTTGAAACTTTGTTCCCCCTCATGTACCAGACGAAACTCAATACCGTGGTTGTAATAATGACATTGATCCCACCATTTTTCGCCGACATCACTCCATAATTTCCCAGAACAGGATGCTGCTGGCCTCCCATGGCCTTCAATTCAGCCGGGGTCATGACCATGGTGTGAGGGGTAATAAAAACCATGTATCCGCAGGCAAGGATGAAAACAAGGTACTTAATGTAGCGTTGGTACTTTTCGGCACCACGCATGCGGCCCATTGCCTGCCAGAGATAATAGTTAGTGCTCAGGAACAGAATCCCGATCATCGTAGCCTGGATGATAAACAGCCAGGCAAGCAGCCCTCCCATTAACGTGATCCCCATCTGCTGGCGATAGGCATAGACCTCTCGCATGAGCCAGTAGCCCGCAAACGGCAACGGGATCAAGAAGGCCACGCCGAGGGCCATGGCAATGTAGCCCATCCAATCATAATGAGCTCGATCCTCATCGGTCTTCGATGCCAAAAACTTGTACGCGGCATAGGCAGCAACCACACCGCCCCCAAAAGCCATATTGCCAAGAATGCGATGCAAATTGAGAGGGTTCCACAAGGCAGTGTGGATCACATGCCAGATATTCCCAAGGTACCGACCCTGTTCATCAACACCAGCCGGCGACATCATGAAACCGATCCATGAATTTGCAAGGAACATCAGCAGCGTACCGATAATGTTTAAGATTACCGACATGCTCAAATGAATCCACTTCAGGAATCCCTCTCTCATCTTGTCCCAGCCGTAATAGTAGATGTAGAGAGTCCCGCTCTCAGCCACAAACATCAATGCATAGATGTGCATAACAGGACGGAAGATACGGAAGATGCCGGACAGATACGAGAAAAACGCCGGATATAATGTCAGGAAGGTAAAGATCAGAATACCACCAAGAATAGCCGTGAGAGAGTAGGCCGTAAGACTGATCTTTATAAAATCATACGCCAACTGATCGTAACGCTTGGCGAGCGCCTTATCCTTCGTCACGACGCCCATGAACTCGATGATCATGCAGAAGATAGGCACAGCCAGCACGAAGCTGCCATAATAAAGATGCTGTTGGTTGGCAAACCAGAGCAATACACGGCTTTCAAAGTTGTATCGCGGGTAGTCCCTGGGACCATCCACCGTTTTAGGGGCGGGAGCACCGACGACAATGCCCTCGGTTTTGTAATAGACATCTCGACCCTTTTCAACTTTGTCCCCATCCTTCTTAGCCGCATCGCCAGCAGGAGCCTCTTCACCGATTGCCAGTGAAGGCAACGCTACGACGATCGGAAGCAGAAGGAGGCCAACCATCATGCAGAGCGCCATAATTGAAAAGACGCGCTTGCCGGCTAAAAGGCCCATGGAATACCTCCTTGATACCCTTACGTTACGTTAAGATTCACAAGTTACTAGTAATCTCCGACCACACACCCTCAGAGGTTTAGTTCCGGAAGAGATACCAGAAATCCAACCCCTGCATATCCATAAGGTAGTGATCGACAAAAACAAAGTAACTAACCGTTATAATAAGAGAGACAATCACTGCGACAACAGGATTATTCAGCGCACTCATTTCTTCCTTCTCCTCTGCCGACTAAGTCCAGCCGTTGATTAAACTGTACCGACACCCCCGGCAACTACACAAGATCTTCAACTCAACAGGGGCATTGAATACCGGCAAACCAGTAGAAAAACCATAGCCCAACAGCACAGGTGATGTAGAAAATCATCTTCCCGATTTTTACTTTAATTTCGCTGTCAGGGGCCGCCGTTGCCATTGTTACTGTACTCCTGATTAAGATAGTTTTTTGATGGAAAATCAGAGTTGGCGCATTACTTGACAGGTACAAGACCCTGTGTTATCAAAATTTCGCCACTTGCATGCAAAAAACAGGAGAAACCGTGACGAAAAACTCAAAAGTGTTTGACATTATAGTTTTGGTCGGAATGGTTGTCAATATCATTTTGGCCGTGTTTTTGATCCTTTACTACTTTGATTTTTTGTAACTTCATCTGGGTTTTTTCTTTTCTTCTTCTCTCATTCCCGCCTTCGAAATCGCGCAGCGAAATCCGATCGTTTCATCTCGAAAGTCCGGCATCATCTTGCTTCGACTGGTAATTCGAACATCACCTCCGGTCGTCGTATAGCCTCCACCGCGAAGCACCCGATAGGTGCCATACTCAGGACTCGGTGGGTTCTGTTCCGGTGAGCGCTTGTAGTATGTTTCATCATACCAATCGTCCACCCACTCGATGGCGTTTCCCGCCCCATCCATCACGCCATAGGGACTCGTATCAGATTGAAAGCTCCCCACAGGCGCAGATACTTCATATCCATCCTGTACCCTGGCCCAATTAGCACCACTGGCCTGCTCTTTGGTCCCCCATGGCCAGAGCCTTCCGTCTCCGCCTCGCATCGCCTTTTCCCATTCCGCTTCCGTCGGAAGTCGCTTCCCCTTCCAGCGGCAATACTCCATGGCATCATCCCACGAGACGTAGACGACCGGCTGATTGGTTCCCTTCACCCTTCCACCGCTCTTGGCGTAACGCGCAGGCAACCCGGGCTTGCGATGACCGGTCGCCAGGATGAACTGCTGATAGTGATGATTCGTCACTTCGTACCGATCAATAGAAAACGCATCCAAGTGGATGGTTCGCTGCGGCCGCTCATCGAACCCCCCGATCTCGGTTCCACGAACGAACGGTCCCGCCGGAATCGTCACCATCTCATCCGCAATAGGCTCCTCTCCGGGAACGCTCTCCGGTGCCGGTTCAACTTCAGCACTGTCTCCAGATATCGGCGCTTCATACGGAGTCGAAATGGTACCTCGCATAATGGCGACGATTGGCATGGCAGCACAAGCTAGCACCACGAGCAGAAAGACGAATTTAAATTTTGATTCGAGCATACCGGACTAAGACTCAGAAGCCCCTCCTGCTTGATCGAGATCGCTCGCGCAGCGAATACCAATCGTTACATCCGTCCGCCAATGTTTCGCGGTAAACCGCTTTGACAGCCTTGCATGATGTTCCGTTTCTCGCCATGAGCCGCCGCGCACAACTTTAAGATCAGCGTTCTCCGGTCCCTTTGGATCACGAAATGGTGACTTTTTATAGTAGTGTTCGTCGTAAGAATCCTCAACCCATTCAGCGACATTGCCTGTCATGTCATAGAGGCCGTAAGGGCTTCGTCCTCCGTCGAACGACCCAGGCGGAGCGATGTATTTATATCCGTCCTCGCTGCCGTCGACATTGGCGGCGTTCGTGACAAATTTCTCCCCCCACGGATATTTTCGCTTGCTCTCGCCACGTCCGGCCTTCTCCCACTCAGCTTCCGTGGGTAGTCGCTTGCCAGCCCACTTGCAGTAGGCGACCGCTTCATCCCACGAGACGCTCATGGCCGAAAACTCCGGCTTCAAAATCTTTGACTGATCATCGTCGAACACCTCGATTCTCGGCATAGCTCGCTTGGTCATCTTCGCGAACCGCAGATATTCTTCTTGCGTGACTTCTTTTCGGTCGAGATAGAATCCCTTCAGGTAGACCTGATGCTCTGGTGCCTCGTCCGGATCACCCTCATGACTCCCCATCGTAAACGGACCTTCTGGGATCTGAACCATCTCCCGACCCTCATCTCCCATTTTGGTCTTATACATCGAGAAATCCTGAGAAGGCAGACTGCTCGCCGTCGGTCGAGCTTCTGACTTTACTGATGCCGCGAGCTGTTTCATCTGCTTTGCCTTATAGGACTCATAGGCCAGCAGACCAATCATGAGAAAGAACGATGCAAACACAAAGACAATGGACCCGGCTAAGACACCCTTGCTTTCCACGAGCACCTCTTAACAAAAATACCTACCGATAGGACGGGGACGTCTCCGCTTGTTCAGACGCCGCCTTCTTCGCAGCACGCACGTCGAGCAACATTGAAATCTGGACACCGAGAAACCCACCCATGGCAGCTCCTGCTCCGGCGCCAACCCAGATCCGTTCGACACCAGCCATCACCCAGGCTAAAACACCGCCCAACACAGTCCCGACAAGGATACTGATGAGGAATCTACGCCCACCCAGAAATCCGATCACCGCACCAAGAACAATCCCGATAGCAAGGGCGACGGGCATCAGCCCACCACCCATGGTCATACCGATCAGCGTCCCGACGGTCCCCATCACGACTATCCCAAGCGCAATATCAAACACCTTACTTTTCGCCATCCCACGGGTCCTTCATAGACCAAAAGACAGACCGCTACTTAGCCGGAGCCGCAATCAGCGGACCAAAATCGATCTCAACTCCAGGCGCCGCGATGATGGAAATCCCCCATGCCTTCTCCGCCGGCTCATGCTTATGAATCCGTTTAAAATCTTCGTAGACATTCACCCGCTCCTCAAACCACTGCCCGATCTCCTTCGTTCCGGTCTGGACGACAATCTCGGAGCCGCTAAACATGCCCCCTTCTGTCAGGGTGCCATCCGGCTTCGACTCGCTCCACACATATTTCGTGAACACCGGGATAAAGAGGAGATCCGTATCGAGTGATGCATAGACTGCGGCCAGCGGCTCGGTACCAGTTGTTGCCTTATTCAGACGCCACCGCCAGGTCAAAATCGGATAGGCCTTGGGATCCCAATCTATTTTCTTTTTCTTGATCCGCTGCCCTGCATCTTTGGCCGACAGAAAGTTCACGCCGTTCTCCGATTGCACCTTATAAGCGTCACGACCTTTCGATTGGCTCCGCTGATTTTCATGATCCCACAGAGAAGGGAACCCGTCCGCTTCCTTCGCGTGAAAATCTTCCAGCACAAGGGCCTGCCCTTGGACTGTCAGTGGAGCTTGCCACAGGCCAATACCGATCAAGAGACTGAGAACTGCTGTCATATACTTCGGCGAACGGCACTCCATAGGCATCATTCCCTTTCTATGTTTCTCGCGATGGAACCGGCGACAGCAACGGCACCTGTTCCTCCTGGAATTCCTCCCCCATCACCGGCTGCTGCCCTCGCTCACACATCCAGAACAACGCGAGGACGGCTGCCCAAAAGACCACCATGTTCAGCGTCACCATTTTCGTGGCGTATTGAAGGTCTGGGGTGAAGGCCCAGGGGGAGACGTCAGCCATCAACTCACTGATATGCCATGACAACCGTCCTGATGAACGAATGTATCCCATCAAGCCCATCACCCAACTAAAGGACGCCGCCAATCCAAACAATCCGACCATGCCGCGCAGCGGAATTTTCCCCCACTGAATCGGGCCATGCACCACCGCACCTCTGAGCATGAGGCGGTTCATCACCACACCGATTACGATCACCGTGAACGTCGTGAAGGCCTGGGGTGAAGACAGGCCGACACGTACCTTCGCCGGCAAGTAAAACCCATAGATCGATAACCAAACGATATTCAGTGCCCCGACAATATACAGGACGGTGAGAATCCTATTCCCCGTCTTGACCCACGAGATCGTCATGGTTCGATTCGCTCGACGGTAGTACAGAAAACTGAGGGCGGTGACGAGGATCAGGATATTGACCGCTCCGTTCTTGGCCGACATGACACCGTAGTTGCCGATCACGGGGTGCTGAGCACCTCCCATCGCCTTGACTTCACTGGCAGACGTGAGCAGCGTGTGAGGCGTCAGCCAGACGAAGAGCGCCAGCATCAACACCCCCAATAAGAATTGATAATAGGGCTGATAGCGCTCACCACCTTTGATCCTCGCCATGCTCTGCCAGAGATAGTAGTTAATCCCCAAAAACAGGACGCCGATCAAGAGTGCCTGAACCACAAACAGCCAGGTGAGCAAGCCACCCATCATAGTGACACCCATGGTCTGGCGAAACACGAACACCGATTTCATCAGCCAATAGCCGGCGAAGGGCATGGGAATAAGCGCGCAGACTGTGACAAACAGGAAGACATAGCCGACCCAATCAAAATAGGCTCGCTCTTCGTCGGTCTTACTGGTAAAAAACCGATAACAGGCATAGGCCAACACCACCGCCCCACCGGACATAATGTCCGCAAGGAAGCGATGGACGTTCAGCGGGTTCCAGAGCGCGGAGTGCAGCAGATGCCAGGCATTTCCCAGAAACCGCCCCTGCGCATCCACCCCGGCGGGTGACATCATGAAGGCCGACCAGGCATTGGCCATCATCAATAACGCGGTTCCCACAATGTTGGTCAGAATCCCGATCGCGGCGTGGATCCACTTCATGCCCCGACCCGTCATCCGATTCCATCCGTAGTAATAGACGATCAGGAGCAGCGATTCTCCCACAAATACAGCCGCGTAGGCGGGCATGAACCCTTTGAAGGTTCCGCCCATATACTTCATAAAACTGGGATACAGCGTGATGAACATCGTCAGCATCAGGCTGCCGATGAGCGCCGTCACCGACAGGGCCAAGACCGCCACCTTTGCGAGATCCCTTGCCAAACCATCATAGCGAAGGCCCAGTGCCGGCTTCTTGGTGAGTAGCCCGAGGAACTCGAGCAACGCGCAAAACAACGGCAGGGCGAGCACGAATCCTCCGAAATAGGTATGTTGCTGTGTCACAAACCACACCAGCAACCGACTGTCTAACGAACCGATTCGCGGATAGACCGTTTCATGAGGAGCAGGAGCCGCCGGTCCTTGCGGAGTCCCCTCCGTGCCGAAGTACACATCCGTTGATGATTCCGCGAATGACAGATCGGGCCCATTCCACGCAGACCCAATGACGATCGCAACCATCGCGATGCCCATCGCAACAGCAATCGAGAAACGTGTCATCATCATGAACCCTCGGCCCATATCTCTACCCCTTCGTTCCAGTCTTGCCGAGCGCGAATCCCCCAGCCGCACCGTCAGCACCAATCGACTTCCCAAGAATTCCCATCATAAACGGGCACCGTAACATGCCAGGCGATAGTTGTGGCGCCTGCTCATCCTCGACATGACGCCGATCACCGAGATAGTACCCATACACCGCCATCATGGCCGCCACCAACGCTCCCATCACTGCCGTGGCACCCACTGTCAGAGTCGGCTGACGGACGACAAACAACAGCACACCCATCGCCACCAAATAATAGGTCGACGCAAAGGCCATCCCAGGCCACCACCAATACTTCAGCAGTTCACCCGGCACAGTCTGCCGGAGCGAGTGCAGCCACGAACTGGCCGGATAGAGTCCACCAAAATACGCACAGAGTGCAAGGCCTCCCCCGAGAAGCGTCACAGTCACCAGTTGTGCCAAGACGGCACCCTGCTCATTCGTAATCACCAGCCCAGGCAGCGATGTCAACGCACCAACACCCAGTCCTACGAGAGCCCACGGCCCTAATTGCCATGCCCGGCGTTGCACCAGCACACGCAGCTGTTCACCATCCGGAAAAGTCAGAAACGGACGCCCCAGCACTGACAACTTGCGTACATGGCCGATCTCAAACGCATCTCGCGCGACAGATGTGCAGGAGATGATGATTGCCATCATGGCCGGCCCATCGGGATGCTGGAGATAACTGTAGTGCATAATCCATAACAGGGTGAGCACTAACAGGGATAGTTGAATGCCATACACGGCTCCGATCCAGCCGCCCAGCCAGCTAAGAGTCTTCAGACCATCCTGTCGGACAATGGCAGACCAGGATGCTGCACGCCCCACTCGATAGGCCAAGAGCGCCGTTACCATTGCGACTAAACTGCTAACCGCCAGCAAAACCAAAGGCTCGGTGATGGGCACAAGATGCTTTGCCAGCCGATACACCCCGAAGGCGATCAGTCCGGGCACAAACATGACGATTCGCTTTTTCCGACGGACGGCATCTTCCGTCACCGCCAGGCTCAAGCTAGGAATCACGCGCAATGCCATTCGATGCAACATAATGTTCAGGACTGAGCCAGCAGGACTGAGGGCCAAGCCAAGAGAGTCGATCGTTTCATTTCTCCTATCCTTCTCAGCACTCAGTCCTCAGCACTCGTGACTATTTTGAAGCGGCCATCCCAAAATACTTCGCTTTGATCTCTTCCATCAGCGACACGGTGATACGAGACAGCCCGCGATCGGCCGCAGTACGCTCAAGTTCAATCCCTGCCATGGTACGAACCGCCGCCGGCACTCGAGCTAACCGCTGTTTCGCCTCCGGGTCCCATTCAATGCGCTCCCCAGTGCGGGGACGCAGAAGCGTTTCATATGTGACCACCCGCTCACCTTGCCGACGCATATCCTGCTCCACTTCTTCTCGAACCAGCCCAGCCACATACGGTGGCATGCGATCCAATCGATGCAAGGCCTCATCAGTCCAGATCAACCGATCAACGAGACTCTTGGCCCGTTCCTCCGGCATATCGACACCGACTTTCAGCCCACAGCCTTTGCATTCCGAACGGATGAACCACTGAAGGGCACCATGTTCGCCGGTACGTTCTTCAATCCCTTCCGTATGCATCCATCGGCCACAGCCGCAGGTCAACATAGCACCGCTCCAGTGCTGAGGACTGAGGACTGAGGACTGAGGACATGTCCAGATGATCTCTCGTTCTCGATATCCCTAGTCTCAGCACTCAGTACTCGAATCTCAGGACTCATCTGAATTACCCAATCTTCCCTGGGTAGAGGATATAGAGCATCGTGTAAGTAAAGCTTCCCGTGACGAACAGCACGCAGTAAATGACCATCGTAAATCGGCCGAGCGCCCGATGCCGCCGTGCGCCATCGGGCCAAATCCGTTGAATCGTCATCTCGATCGCAAACACACACGCCACGATGGCAAGAAAAATCATATACACTTCCAGCTTCCGCATCGAAAACCCTGCTGTGGCGACACGCGAGAAAAACAGCCCAAGCACGACCACGGCAATTCCGCCAAAGATGAGGCTGATCTTCTTCCACGTCGTGAGCAGCCGTGATTCCCGTAAGGATCGGACTCCGTCGAGGAACTGCTGAGAGCGAAAGCCCAACA
>JACRQB010000270.1 GCA_016222925.1 Nitrospirota bacterium
CACTAATTTGGAGACTGACATGATCTCGCGATGGATGACGCTCTGTATGATCTGTGCCCTGTTGCCGCTGCTGCTCGCCATGCGGCCGGTGGATGAGAAACTTCTGATGGCCGCAAGAGATGGCAATCTCAACCAGATCAAGACCCTGCTTGATGAAGGAGCGAACGTCCAAGCTGCCAATGAGCAGGGGACGACATCACTGCATGCCGCAGCCTGGAATGGGCATCGCGACGTGGTCACGCTCTTGCTGCGCAAAGCCGCTCCGGTCAATCACGCCACCAGCGACGGAGCCACCCCGCTCTACATTGCGGCACAGAATGGTCATTCGGCGGTGGCCGCGCTTTTACTGAATAACGGAGCAGCGGTGAATCACGCCACCAACATCGGTGTGACGCCGTTGTTCATCGCCGCACAGAACGGCCATCGAGAGATCGTCGCGCTCTTGCTCCGACACAAAGCCGACGCGAATCACATTGCGGAAGACGGTGTCACGCCACTGTTCATCGCCGCGCAGAAAGGTCATCACAGTGTGATCGAGTTGCTTCTTCAACAGGGAGCCGCCGTGAATCTGACCTTGCCCGACGGTTCGACGCCACTCTTCGTCGCAGCTCAGCATGGTCATGCCGCAACTGTGTCGCTCCTCGTCGATAAAGGCGCGGCGGTGAACCAGCCCATGACGGATGGGGCAACACCACTGCTTGTCGCCGCACAAAACGGTCATCTCGACGTCACGAGGCTTTTACTCGAACAGGGAGCCCTTGTGACCCAAGCCGTCCACAATGGTGTGACGCCGCTCCATGTCGCCGCGCAGAACGGTCATCGAGAAATCGTCGCGCTCCTTCTGAAGCAGGGCGCGGCGATCAATCAGAAAGCACGAAACCATGCCACACCGCTCTTGCTCGCCGCACAAAATGACCACCGAGATGTTGTCACGCTCTTACTCACCCAGGGTGCGCTGGTCAACCAGCCAATCGAGAGATCGTGACGCTCCTGCTCAAGCACGGAGGGAAGACACGTGCAAAAACACTATCCGGCGAACGTCCGATCGACCTCGCTCGCCAACAAAGCCACACGGCGCTTTTCTCGCTTCTGAAACCCTAAGAGTCGGCGTGCGCGTTCGTTTCTTGAGAGCGCGACGTCGAACCCAACTTCAGACAAATCCAAGTGAAGACCGTTTGCCGGCCAATGAACAAGGGTTCGAGTGACGGTTGATCTGACAGGCTTCGGCAGTGTAACGGAACGCGTCATGAATACTGCAACCATGCTTCGACACGACACTCGTCAATCCTGCCACCAGGAAAGGGGGTCTGTGGCATGAAGCCAATCGCCACGCACTGGACACTCGCCCTCTGTCCGCTTGTGCTTGTGCTCTTGAGCGGCTGTATGACGGCGCCGGAGGAGAAGCTGCGACTGGCCGCCGCGGAGAGCAATCTGCTCCGAGTACAGACATTCCTTGGGCAAGGTATTAGCGCTCAGGCAGCCGATGTGCGCGGCGTGACCCCGCTCTTTGGGGCGGCAAAGAATGGACATCCGGACGTGGTGGCGCTCTTACATGTTGCGGCCTATCGAGGCGATCAGGAGCTGATCACTCTCCTACTGCAACATGGAGCGAATAAGCATGCCAGAATGACATCCTGAGAACGCCCCGTAGATTTGGCCCAGACGCAAGGCCACTCAGCACTGACTCCGCTCCTTGAACCATGACGTTCACCTGGCTATTTTCGATCCTCCACACAACAACATGGTCTGCCCCCTCACACCACTTCCCAGAGTTTCGTATAGACGGGGCCAGTTGGACGCAGATGGCTTTTCATCAGCACGATCGGCCCAACTGTCATCGACCCTAACGGCAGTGCCTGATCACAGATGCCACTTTGGGCCAGCAGCTGCCCGACCTGTCGTTCACCTAGTCACTTTTGAGCCACTCTTCAGATGGACCGACCCACAGTACCCGAGGTTTCTCGAAACTTGGGAAGGCCTGGAGCCGATCGATCGGGATCTGAATGGTCGGATGAGACCGCCTGACATTTGCCATCGCTTCACGGAGTGGGTCGATGAGGTGCTTCTCCGTCTCTCCAAGAAACCTCATCGTGAGATGAAACGAATTCAGTTGCCCCCAGGTGATGCGAATCTCTTTGGAAGGATGGGCTGCGAGCCGTTCCTTGAGGTCGTGCTGTGCCTGGGAGATCGTGGTACGGACCTCGTCACTGACCTCGACGGCTAAAAAGGTCCGGATCATGCTTTCCCCCTTCCGATCAGCCAACGTCGAAGCAGATCGAGTGCTGCCTGTGCAGCCCGCTGTTTGATCACAAACCGGTCTCCGTGGAACCGATACTCCTTTATCACAGTATCGCTGTTGCCTCCGTCGAGTCCGATATAGACCAGTCCGACTGGTTTTGTTTCAGTCGCACCGCCAGGTCCAGCGATACCCGTGACACTCACGGCCACTGACACACCTGCCCGTTCCCTCATCCCTCGCGCCATCGCTGCCGCTACTTCCCGACTGACCGCCCCATGCTGCTCAAAGAGACCCGCTGAAACTCCGAGCATCTCCGTTTTGGATCGATTGCTGTAGCAGAGCGCCCCGCGATCGACATAGGCAGAGGACCCCGGCACCTGTGTGAGTCGATGTCCGATCAATCCTCCCGTGCACGATTCAGCCACCGCGACCGTGAGCCCCTGTTCGACCAACAGTCGACCGACGACCTCCTCCATCGTGTCATGTTCTTCGGCATAGATCCACTCACGCAATCTCGTACGAACCCCTTCCGCCAATGACTGAAGCACACCTTCCTTGATCGATCGATGAGCCTTAGTCGTCAGTGACACCAGCACGCCTGTCGGCGAGGCCAGAAGCCCTAAGGCAACCGGCGTTCGTTTCTGTATGAGTCTCTGTAGCTTTGCATCCACATCGGACTCCGGTAAGCCCCAGGTATGAAAGACCAATCGTGTGATGGGATGAAGACGTGTCTGTTTGGATCGATGAAATTGAGCAGCCAATAGTGGAACAACCGATTGCTCCATCATGGCTTTCATTTCGCTGGGAACACCAGGCAATGCGATCATATGAGTCCCCCTCCAATTGAGCGCAAACCCCGGCGCCGACCCAACTGGATTCGGCAACACGGTCGCCTTGGACGGAATCAACGCTTGTCGTAATTGCCCCTTGTTTGGTATTCGCCCCCATTGAGCCAACCGGGCTCTCATATTCTCGAAGGCTTCCTTGCGGCGAGCCAATCGGAAGCCCGTGACCGACGCGACGGCTTCCCTGGTGCAATCGTCGACCGTAGGACCTAACCCCCCGGTCATGATCACAATCCCAGCCCGACGGCAGGCTGTCGTCAGGACTGCGGCAATATCCGACTGATCGTCTCCAACGACGGTCTTGAACCTGACTTCGATGCCGATCGCAGCCAAGGCATCGGCGATCAACAGCGAATTACTGTCGGACCGGCCTCCGACGAGAAGCTCCGACCCGATGGCGATCGTTTCCGCAATATCGGCGCGTGCGGCTGATGTCCTTGTCATCGGTTAATCGATTGCAGCGAAATTGAGGGAAAAGTGGATCTCCCCACCACTCGCGGGAAATACAGTAATGGTTGTCTGGGCTTGGGGATCAAAATCAGTATAACTAAAGGCAGCGACGACTTTCGCCTGGAATTTCGGTGATTCGGGCCACGTTGTATTCCGCCTGGCTTGGCCATCGGCTCGCACCGTAACAGGCTTGATGACCCTACCGTCTTGGTCGAGTGCCAGATAACTATTCACGCCCAGAGAGGGGCTGTCGCCGTAGATGATTGCAGTGACCAGCATCGTGGAAGCCTCCATCACATGAGCGATATCGGCTCCGCTCGGCTCACGCCCTCGTAAGGCCATGTGGGTCGCCAACACAGACAGGCCCCCGAGTTTCGTGACAAGAAACCCTCCAGAGTGCACGGTATCATGACGTCCGAATCGAACATAAAAGGTCTCCGGCGTGTGACCGTGCGCCGCGGCCTCTTTCCCTCGATCAAGTGCCAGCTGAACCTGCGCCTGTATCGGCTGCACCTCAATCGCAGCCGATGGATACGCGAGGCCACAGATCCAAGCAATCGCGATGCCCATAGACCTGCACGCAAGAGACATCTTCACGGAACTGCGAGTAACAGAACCCTTCATGGTCTGTCAATGAACACCCACCTGCCGTGCTCTCCCGTTGACAAAACTGAATGGGAAATGCTAAACGAAGAAAAGATGAGGAAGTGTTTCATTTTAATCTACGAATAGGAGCTTTGAATGTCGACCCCGGAAACTCCTGCTGCCACACCGACGCCTCGTCGCCAGTATGTAAACTTTGTCTTTTATAAAGTGGACCCGGCCTGGCGGCGCCTACCAGAAGATGTGCGCACTCAGGGTAAACAAGAGTTCCTCCGAGCCGTGGAGGACTTTAACGGTCAAGTGCTGCTCGTCCCCTATTCGACCATCGGCATTCGAGGGGACTGCGACTTCATGCTGTGGCGTATCAGCTATGATCTCGACCTGTTCCAGGATATGACTACCAAGATCCTGGCCTCCGGCCTCGGACAGTATCTCACGACCCCCTATTCCTATCTGGCGATCACCAAACGATCCGTGTACGTGGATCATCACTCGCATGCGGGCCAGGAAGGCAAACGGTTGACCGTGGTCCCAGGGAAAAGCAAATACATCTTCGTGTATCCGTTTTTGAAAACACGGGAGTGGTTTTTGCTCACGAAGGCGGCTCGTCAGGGCATGATGGATGAGCATATCGAAGTGGGACATCGGTTTCCGTCCGTAAAGCTGAACACGACCTATTCGTTCGGGTTGGACGATCAGGAATGGGTCGTGGCGTTTGAAAGCGACAAGCCGGAGGATTTTCTGGACTTGGTGATGGCGCTACGGGAAACGGAGGGCTCACGCTATACGCTGCGGGATACCCCGATCTTCACGTGCATTCGCAAAAGCCTCAAGGAAACCCTCGACACCCTCGGCGGCTAGATATCCGGATCAGAAAAAATCCTAGGGCCTTCGATCTTCACGATCGAAGGCCTTCTGTTTTTATCGGCAATCCGCGCACGTTTCCACGGCTTTGACAGTCTGACGAGGCCTGTGTTACCTCTACAATGTCATTCGCTGGGGTCCTATGGCTGATACCACCGCGCTCTATGCCTTGCGTTTTCCTGATGGCTCGGTGAGCCTGTATATCGATGAACTCTATGCCCAAGACCGAGGGATCGACCCCTCCCAGCTTGTGCGGGTAGAAATCCCACGGGAAATGTTCCTCAGCGGCAGCATACAAGACATCCGTGAATATGTTGCCCTTCAACTTGAACAACGTGAGCAACGGACCGGCACAGCGTAGTCAGCCATCAGGTGCGAGTCGTACGGTCTCACCCCTGCGTACACCTTAAAACCATGGCCTTCACCGCCTGAAAGAACATATGACGCACGCAGTCATGGCATCGCCGCTGACCGCCGAGATGATTGAAGATGTCGTCGCCGGCTTACCGATCCAAGGTCGCATCATCCTCAGATTGTTGCTGATCCAGTATCTCGACGTCACCCACGAGGAAATCTTGTATATGGTGGCGGACCGGCCGGACCCTCGATGTGTCTCCGGCAAGAAGCCTGTCACCACGATGACCCAGGAATCGATTACGGCGATGATCGATCGCCGCTGACCGTGGTGTGTCTGCCGAAACAATCGACACGCTCAAATCCCAGGCTCGGTCTGCCGTCCCCACGGCAACGCTCCGGCTGCTGGAAGAGCGTTGGGAACACAACGAGGTGACAGTGGAGGAATATCAACGGCAGCGGCTGGCCATTGAAATGCAAACACTGCTCCGGTTTGCCGAACGGTTCAAGAAACGTCTCGACCTGGCTGAGCGCGAGCAGCGAACATCGGATCAGACGATCTTACTCGATCATGAAATCGGCCATATTTGGGGAATCCCGGCCAGTACGTTGGCCGCGCGCAAGGTCAAGTTCTTGTCCCAGTATCTCACCGCACTGCAGGCCAAAGGCTCAGGGACCCGTCCAGCACCAGGAAGCACCCCCTCCCTGGAGCTCTGGAAAGACACCGTGCAGGTGCTCTCTCGCACCCCCATCGAACGATCGATCGCGACCTACGATGGGCTCGAGCAGACTGAGTCCGCTTTACTTGAGAAACTGGCTGCCTATGCCGTGGTTCGAATACCGGAGGCCACTGAAACGAAATTTTGGAATTCGCTTGTGTATGGAGCCAGTTCCAACGCCATGCACAGTGAATCAACCCGCACCTTGTTCGGACTCCAACGACTGGTCTCCATACAGAAGGACGTAGACGCCAGCGACGAGGCGCTGGATGAAGAACTCCTCACACGTACGGCCCCGAGATCGAAAGATCCGGAGTTGCTCGCACCGCCGAACGAGGCCAGCCCTGCCGAACTCACGGAGTTGCAGCAGCACATTCTCCACAATTTCATCGGAGAGGATGTCAGCGGTCGAGCCTCCGACAAATGGTAAACTTTCACAGTTGCCAATCACCAACAGTTCGGTATAATTACGTTCAACAATGACAACGCAATCCTCCACTCCCTCACCATGTATCACGTCAGTGACTGTCTTCCTCCTGGTCCTCTTCATCTGCCCATACCTGCCCGGATTCCTGGGCACGGCGACCCCGGCAACAGCCGCTAGCCTGATTGAGATCGCGGAGCTCTTGGCCCATCCGGAGCAGTACGATCATCAAGACATCATGGTCACTGGAAAGGTCATGAACGTGCAGTTGGCCACCAATCGTCAAGGGCAACCGGCCTATGGATTCTTGCTGCAAGACCAAGCGGGCACATTGAAGGTGGTGAGCCTTGGGCAGCTGGAAGTCCATGAAGGTGATCAAGTGATTGTCGAAGGTGTCTTCAGCCGACTCAGACAAGTTGGCCGTACAATCGTTTACAATGAGATCAAAGCCCTATCTGTCAAACCTCTGACCCGTCTCAACCCGGATTTTGTCGGCTGACTCCTTCTTCTCTGTTCCAGTCTCCTCATGGGATCTATTTTCCCCTGCCGCCCAGGTGATTGCTTTTCATCCCTGGTCAGACAACAATGATGGGCATGACGGTTCAAGATTTCCTCTTACTCGCGCTGATGCTTACAGGAGGAGCAGCTCTGGCGAGCTGCAGTACACCGGCGCATGTGGGAAAATACCCCAATCAACAGCGCATGGTGGGCCAGTCTCAATCTGCGATTCTCGCCTGCGCAGGGACACCCAAGAAAGAAGCCATCGACGGCGAGAGGACAGTCCTCCACTACTACCGCGAGGCACCGATACTGGAAGAATCTCGGCCAGTTGGGAAAGGGAGCTTTGCCACAGTTCGCCATGGCTGCTGGGCCACTGTCATTCTGAGCGAGAACCGCGTCGTTGAGGTGCAGTACCGGTTCGTGCCGACGTCTTTTGACGCCTCCAATGACTGCGAAGAGATTTTTGAGACCTGCGTACAGTAGCGATGCTCGCCTCTCAGACCCAGCCCTCTCTCTAGCCACCTCTCGGCAAACGTGTTACTTCTTGCCTCATGACACCGGCAGGCCGGCAAATCTTCATCATTGCGGTTGTCCTGGTTGCTACACACCTCCTCCCCCCCTACGATGTATCCGCATTGGAAAAATATGGGCGCCCGCTTCCTGCGCTGGACAACGCCACGAGTCGAGGAGCCGAAGAATCGCTCTTTGCCGGCTATTTCCTCACCAGTGTGTTCGCAACAAATCCAACCTTTGCCGCCAGGCCTGACAATTCTGGTCTCGTCGGCTTGCGCCACATGCTGCATCTGGAAACAGATCTCTACAAGCAATACCTCACGTTCTATACCGATCAGAACTTTTTCTCAGACCGTACGAACGGGTGGATTGAATTGAGCGAATGGGACGGCACCTATGCCTTGACCGGTGTACTTGGCCATCTCAACTGGCGCCTGCAATACGAGCGTGATGTGCCCATCGATCGGAAAGGCATTACTCAGGAATATGCCGATGGACTGGTCACCGCAAAGTTCCAAGCTGTGCAGGATATCTCAGGATGGGGACGTCACTTCCCGAATCAGAATCTGACGGTCTACGCGGGAGCCGGCTGGCTCTTTCATAACCACAACTACTTTGCCCGGCCTGATAATACCGGCCGGGCTCTCTTTCGATACGTAGCCCATGCCGACTTTGATCTCTACAAGAACAAACTGGTGCTGTATGGCGATGTCAATCTGTTCACGGATCGGGATGCCGGCAACCAAGCCGCACCGACGGAATTGGATTGGATCATCGGACTGGCCGCGCGGTGGCAGAATATGGAACTCGCCGTCTATCACGAACAAGACCAGCCGCTGGATCGAGCAGGGCTGATCCAAAAATACCTGGCAGTCCAACTCCGCGTCTCCTTCGACATTTCGAAACAGGATCTTGGTATTGGAGTGGCCAAATAGCCGAGATACCGCGTTTTCGGAATCGGCGCGGTCAAGGCTTCTTCAACCACTTTTGCGACCACATCAGGCGCGATCGCTCGCTTTGAAGCTTTTCCCACGACCTTCCTCACCGCAGCGACAACAGGCTTGTAGAGGGTTCGAAGTTCCGTCTCGATGGCAGCCTCTCGCTCAGCTGCCTCGATCGCCGACTTGTTCCAAATAGGTGTCGTGATCGCGCCCGGCTCGATAATCGAGACATGGATCCCCCATTGCTGGACTTCGAGGCGCAAGGCGTCTGTAATCGCTTCCAGCGCGAACTTCGAGGCCGAATAGGGGCCCATCAGCGGCATCGTTGAGAGGCCTGCGATCGAACCCATGTTGACGATTCGTCCCCGTGCCTGCCGAACTAATGGAAGAAACGCCTGGGTGACGGCCACCTGCCCGACGACATTGACCTCAAGCTGCTGACGGAGGTCGGAAATCGGCACGGCTTCAAGTGGCGCTACGACCGCAATCCCGGCATTGTTAATGAGTCCAAAGAGTCCACGATCGCTCGTGGCTTCGGAAACGACTGCGTGAGACTTCCGAATGGTTGCAAGATCCGTCACATCAAGCTCCAACGGCACCAGCCGATCGGAACTGGCTTTTTGAAGGGCCACGCCGTCTTCAGATTTCCGTACTCCGGCAAACACGGTGAAACCCAATCGATCAAGATACAACGCACAGGCCGCTCCAATTCCAGTGGAAGCCCCCGTGATGACCACCGCACGATTGTCTCCGATCGACATCTTCATCCTCTCAAACGGTCCCTCAAAACCATAGCAGGTTTTGAACAACTTCATCCAGACATGGCACGGCTATACCATATCCAGTCGGTGGACAGTGACCGTCGTCTTCGGCTATCATCTGCATTCTTCAACGTGGCGGTGTAGCTCAGTTGGCAGAGCAGCGGACTCATAAGCCGCGGGTCGGCCGTTCAATCCGGCCCACCGCCACCAAACCGCACTTCGTGCGTGCCGCCGACTAATTATCGATTTATCGTAATCATTGTCGGCGGATAAACCCCATCGACTTTCCTCTACTCCAAACCTCGCTCGCGGTTCCATGGCTGATGAGTCGGCTGCTCATAGCCCTTGCCCACCCGTCACGGTTCCGGTCACGGTTGGAACTA
>JACRQB010000271.1 GCA_016222925.1 Nitrospirota bacterium
GCTCAATTGGACCATGCTCCTTTTCTTCATCCACACGCTCGTGCACTCATTCTACTCACGGTCTAGTATCTCTCGCACCGTCTGCGTCAAGGCCGCGATGTTGAACGGCTTGCGTAGGAAGTCAAACTGGGACGACTCCACGCCCCGCTGAATCACTGCGTCATCAGTGATCCCCGACATAAATAGCACCCGTAGACCAGGCCTAATGGCTGTTAGCCGATCGGCTATCTCCCAACCGGACAACTTCGGCACGACTAAGTCGGTGATCACCAGATGGATCGATCCCCTGTGGTTCTCTGCCACCGCCACCGCTTCTGATCCGTTCGACGTCTCCAGCACGTTGTATCCGTGTTTTTGGAGAATGATCATGATCATGGTCCTGACCATATCACTGTCCTCGACGAGCAGGATCGTTTCTTGGCCTCTCGCCGTAGGCAGTTCGTCAAGGCTGTTTGGCGTGGGTGTCAGTGTCTCGGCTACCGGAAGGTAAACATGGAAGGTGGTCCCCTCCTGCACTTTACTTGAAACATCAATGCAGCCTCCATTTTGTTTGACGATTCCATACACCGTGGAGAGGCCTAGGCCGGTGCCCTTTTCGGCCTCCTTCGTGGTGAAAAACGGCTCGAACATGTGGGATAGCACATCATCAGATATGCCGCTTCCAGTGTCGCGGACCGACAGCAGGACGTATAGGCCCGGCGTCACGTCGGGATGCTGCGGACTCGTGTGTTGGCTCAACTCGGCGTTCCTTGTGGTAAGGATCAGCCGCCCACCTTTCGGCATGGCGTCACGAGCGTTCGCCGTCAAGTTCAAGACCACCTGTCCTATCTGCGACGGGTCGGCTTTGACGGGGGCGATGTCCGAATCCAGGTCAAGCACGAGCTCGATTCCGGCCCCGATGAGGCTCTTTACGATCGGCTCCGTGTCTCGCAAAACGGTGTTGAGGTTCAGCGCACAAGGCATGAAGCTTTGCTTACGGCTGAAGGCCATGATCTGCCGGATAAGCATGGAGCCCTGCCTCACGGTCTTGATGATATCCCCGGCAAGTTCTTGCCTCTGTTTGGGGAGCAAGGATTCGGAGAGCAATAGTTCTCCGAAAAACATCATGGCAGCCATGATGTTGTTGAAGTCGTGGACGATGCCGCCTGTCAGCTGCCCGAGGGCCTCCATTTTCTGCGCATGCCGCAAATGCTCATCCAGCCGGCGGCGTTCGGTGATGTCCCGGAATACCAGCACCGCCCCGTCGATTCTGCCACTCACGTCCCGGATAGGGGTCGCGATATCGTCGATAGGGAATTCCGTTCCGGCCTTTCGGATCAGAAAGGTGTTCGGGGAGAGGTTGGTAGGAAAGCCCGTCTCCAGCGCGTCATAAACCGGGTTTGGGACTGGGTTGTGGGTCTTCTCCTCGACGATCGGGAAGACCTCTCGCAGGTCTTTGCCGAGGGCGTCGGCCTCTGTCCACTCCGTCAACCGCTCTGCCACTGGGTTCATGAACCGCACCCGCCCCTTCTGGTCCGTAGCGATCACTCCGTCGCCGATGCTTGCGAGTATGCCTGCCAGCCATTGCTCGCTTTTCCGCAGCCGCCGCTCCATTTTGGACTTGTACAACCCAATCTCAATGGCGGTGTGGAGGTCCCGATCCTCGTAAGGCTTGAGGATGTAGCCGAAGGGCTCGGTCAATTTGGCCCGCTGAAGCGTAGCTTCGTCAGAGTGAGCGGTCAGGTACACGACGGGAATATTAAACTTGGAACGGATTACATCCGCCGCCTCGACACCGTTTATGCCGGAGCCAAGATGAATGTCCATGAGAATCATGTCGGGCCGACATTCTGTCGCCTGCCTGATGGCGTCTTCCCCGGTCGAGGCTAGACCAGTCACCCCATACCCCAATCCCTTGAGCTTCTTTTCGATGCCCTTCGCGATTATCCGCTCGTCCTCGACCACGAGAATACTGGTTGTAGTCATGTGACCCATTCCTTCCATTTATCAGGACTGGGGAAGGTGAGGATAACCACCGCTCCCCTATTATGTAATAGCTCGATCTTGCCCTCCAGCTGCTCGGCGAGGGTATTTACCAACTGCAATCCGAAGGACGTGGCGTTGCAAACATTGAAGTCTGGTGGAAACCCGACCCCGTTGTCAGCCACGGTCAAGACGCTGTTCGAACCGTCGCGATGCCACGTCACTCTGATCCAGCCCAGCTCAGTATCCTTGAAACCGTGCTTGAGACAGTTCGAGAGGAGCTCGTTCAGGATCAGCCCGCAGGGGATGGCTATATCAAGAGGCAGCGGCGGGATGGCTGCCTCCACGTGCAGCATGATATTGGTATCCGATACCTTATAGGTGCGGTAAAGGTCTTGTGCGAGTTGCTCGACATACTCGAAGACGTGCACACGTGCCATGTCCTGTGAGCGATAAAGCCGTTCGTGGATCAGCGCCATCGATCGCACGCGTCCCCGACTCTCCTTGAACATCTCCTGCGCCTGCCGGTCTTCCGTGTGATCGGATTGGAGATCGAGCAAGCTGGAGATAATCTGAAGGTTGTTCTTGACTCGATGATGGATTTCCTTGAGCAGGATAACCTTTTCTTCAAGCGAAGCCGTCAAGCGCGCGTCGTGCTGCTTGCGTTCCGTGATGTCGCGTGTGATGCCAGTAAAGAGCCGGTGGTCGCCAAGGCGCATCTCGCTCACGGCGAGATCAAGGGGAAAAGTAGAGCCATCTTTGCGACGCCCCATGACTTCGCGTCCGATGCCAATGATTTTGGCTTCTCCCGTATGTTGGTAGTGAGTCAGATAGCCGTCATGCTCGCTATGATAAGGTTCAGGCATGAGGATCTTGACGTTTTGCCCGAAGACCTCGGATGTCGCATAGCCGAAGAGTCGTTCGGCTGCTGGATTGAAACTCTCTATCCTCCCCCGCTCGTCGATGGTGATGATCCCGTCCACTGCATGATCGACGATCGCGCGCAGTCGGGCTCCCTGTTCATGCACCGCCGCTTCCGCTCGTTTGCGACCAGTGATGTCTTCGAAGATGGCGGTATGGAACTGAGTCTTACCATGGGTATCTTTTACGGTCGTCATATGAGTCACACAGGGGAAACGCGTACCGTCGTGGCGGGTGTGGACCGACTCGAACGTGTAGTCCTTGCTCCGGTGAGCGGCCTGAGTGTGTGTGGCCCATTCCGCGCGGCTCTCCGGAGCGCACACATCGGCTAGTGGCCTGCCGAGCAAATCCTCGACGGTAAAGCCGTGCATGGCAGCAAATGCAAGGTTGACGGCCTTGAGTTTGTCGTCGATGGGGTCGGTCACGGCCACCGCCCAACTCGCTTTGTTGAATACGGACTCCCACTGACGGGCCTGGCTTTCTGCTTCCTGTCGCTCAGCAATCTCGGTTTCGAGCTCCGTCCGTCGCAGAACGGCCTCCGCTGCGGCGACTTCGGCCGCTTGTCGCTGTCGATGTAGCGACTCGCTGAGCGAGCTGACAGTGATGCCGATCCCGGTAAACAGGCCGATTCGGACCCATTCACTTGCCATGATGTGTGCACCGTCGCCTGTATTCATGGCAAAGTCGTTGCTGGCGGCCAGGTTCAGCAGTGTGGCGAAGAGGCCGCACCAAAGGCCGCCGTGCCACGCTGAAACTATGACCGCGAGGATGAATGGCAGCAAGAAGTTGAATTGTATGCCGAGGAAATAATCAAGAAGGTATCGTACGGCGACAACGACGACTGTGGCGAGGAGCGCAAGTGCATAACTAGACCAGGGCTTCACCATCATCTTTCACTCACGACGAAAAACAACGCCCTTGCTTAATTAGTAACCGAGACCTCCTCACGAGTCGAGTAAGGCGGTTGTGTAGTACCCCTAACTTGCCACTGGTGTCAAGAATGAATGGTGAGGTCGAAGAGCTAGAGAAACGCCACCAGTCGTGCCACTCATCTGGAAGGTGAAGCGGAGGTAGTTGAACTAGTGTCAAGGAATCTTGGCGGGTCTGGTGAAACAACCTCGGAACCTTGCGGCGCGGTGATCATCGGTTGATTGCCCAACAAGACGTAGCCGTATCGCTTAAGAATCAGCTGAAATCCAGCCGCCTCCTCCGGCAAGGCATCCTGAACGTATTCCGGGAGAAGGATCATCGTCCGACCCTCTTTGCGCAGCGCCGTACGCAGCCGGTCAATTTCGTTGGCTGGGATAAAAGTCACGGTTCGTCTCGCGTAGAAGGCCATGGATGGTCTGGTCGAACCGAATGCAATCAGTTGCTCGGTCGGATTCAGGTTCAACCCGGCCGCGTAGGCTAATTCCTGCGGCGGCGCAATTGCGTAGCGGTTGAGTCCGGGAACGACCATCAGGATGGCGACAAGAAACACACTCGCCAGCGCGCCTCCGGCCACCCCAAAGGCCATGCCTCGCTTGTTGTCGTTCAAGCCCAAATATCCGATCAACCCCATAGCGCCCACGATGATTGTTGCGCCGACGTACGGACCGATGCCCAGATCGAATTGAGCGGCGAGCGGGAACTCCTTGATCATCTTTCCTGAAAATTTGATGAACAGAGACGGCGCGCTCGCAAGGCCGATAGCCAAGAGATAGCCAATCCCCATCATGAAATGGATCGACCCGCGCAGACCTCTCGTGGAAGAATCTTTTAACCCTTGAGCCCAAAACAACGCAGCCAGGAGGGCGCAGGCGGGAAACAGCGGGCCGATATAGTGAGGCAGTCGGGTGGAGGAGAGGCTAAAGAAGATGAACACGCCGACGACCCAGAGTCCTGCGAACCATTCTAACTCCTCACCGGACCCGGCTCGATAGAGCCCTGCCGGCAGGAATGCGCTCCACGGATAAAAGCCCAGCAGCAGGACCGGAAAATAGAACCACCAACCCACTCCGTGGCCTTCCATCGGAGCGAGGAATCGCCCCACCGTGTGGACCTTCGCTTGAGAGGAATAGGCATCTCCATGGAGAAGGAACATGGCGACATACCAGGGACCGGCGAGGAGAAGGAACAGCAACGTGCCGGCGAGAGGCGCGCCTCTCTGCCAAAAGGTCAGCCATTGCCGGGTGGCAGCGAGATACAAGAGACCAGTGATCAGCGGCACGGCGAATCCCACCGGCCCTTTGGTTAAGGTCGCCATGGCCATACCGGCATAAAAGGCCCAGATCCAACGGCGCCCTCGGCCCGGTTCATGAAGGCCGAGCCAAAACCCGTAGAGCGACAAGGTGGTGGAGAAGATCAGGACGCTATCGGTAATCGCCATGCGCCCAAGCGCCAGTACCTCAATGTTCAGCAGCAACATCAAGGCCCCAAACAGGCCGACGGTCGGGCCACGCAGCCGAGTGAGAAACAGATAGTGCATCACGATCAAGCCCACCCCGAATAGGGCTGAGGGCGCCCGCGCTGCAAACTCGTTCACGCCGAAGACGTGGTACGACATCGTCATCAGCCAATACACAAAGACCGGCTTGGCAACGCGTAGTTCCCCATTGAAGGTTGGGGTGACGAAGTCGCCGGAGGCGAACATTTCTCGCCCGGCTTCGGCATTGCGGCCTTCATCGCGATCCGTCAAGCCCATGCTGCCGAGGCCGGTGAAAAAAAGCAGGCCAGAGAGGAGCAGCAGAAGAAGCAGTTGTATCGGTTGAGGGGAAGTACGTTCCATGGTCGGATGTGGCCGTTACCAGTGGGTAGTGAAAGGCGCTGAACGGCAGTGTGTGTTGCGGCTGCTCATGCCTGCGGTCGAGGCTCGCTCTTGGTTTGATCCGCGCGATGAATGAGGACGAGATTGCGCACATAGACGACCGCCCCGAGTGCTTGCCCTGAGATAAACACAGGGTCTTTTCGGTAGATCGCGTAGGTCAGCGTAATCAGCCCTCCGATGAGACTCATATACCAAAAGGAAACGGGGACGCGGCTTTCGGCGGTCCGTTCGGACGCAATCCACTGCACCAACCACCGACCAAAAAACAGTCCTTGACCGAGAAAGCCGATGCCGAGCCAGATGGTTTCAGTAGTCATTGAGGTCGTTGGAAGGAGGCCAATATCAGCATGCCAGCATCGTGGAAGGATCTGCCTTGGGGTTGGTTGCACATGTCAGTTATCACGGAATTTGTAGCGCAACACACGATGTTGCATCCATCGAACCGCGATCAGATCATAGAGCGACTTAAACAGGCGGTTTCCCATGCCGTACTTAGATATCCCATGAATGCGTGGATAATGCCGAACCGGCACCTCCGTCACTGTAAAACCATGCATCAAGGCGAGCGCCGGGAAAAACCGGTGCATCCCCTCAAACAGTCGAATCCGCTCCAAGACGGGGCGTCGAAAGACCTTGAGCGGGCATCCCGTATCATGGACACCGTCATGAGTGAATAAGTTGCGCACAGGGTTCGCAATCCGGGAGGACAGCATCTTCACGAAGCCGTCCTGTCGTTGCTGTCTCCATCCGCAGACCACGTCATGAGAAGCGGTATAGGGAACCAGCTTCAAGATATCTTCGCTGTCCTGTTGAAGGTCTCCGTCGATCTGGATGATGATCTCGCCCGCGGATTGCCGAAAGCCAGCCTCAAGCGCGCAGGTCTTGCCGTAATTGCGGTCGAAGTGAAACACTCGTACCTGAGGGTTCTCTCGTTCATCCTTGATCGGGATGATGACCGAGGCCCAAGGATTGGAATGGGGGCTTGATGGCGTCGTCATGATACGCAAAAATTCGAGCTGCGGTCTGAGCTGGCGATAAAACTGGCGCATTCTAACGGAAGGCGAGGAGAGGGTCAAACGCGTGTCTGAGGGGTAGGGCTGATCGTCAATCGAGCTATTGGTCGGACGCCACAATGGTGAACCGCATCGTGCCCATGAGGGTCATTTCGTTGACTTGCTCGCCGGTATGAATTTCGACCTTGTAGCGCCCAGGCTTCCAGCCCTTGTGCGGGGGCAACAACGTGAGATACCCGCTTTCATCCTCCAGGGCAATGTGCATGGCATCTTCGCTGACGATCGTCGTCCCGGGTAAGACACCGGCCACCTGTTCGGGCATGCATCGGCCGAACACTGTGAAGGCCTGATAATGTTGATGCAGTGAGAAGACAATGAAAACGGCGGCCACATCCTCACGAAATCGTTCCGTTGGTTTGATGGGGACGATTTCGTGGGTTCGGAGAAAACCTAGGCGTTCTTCAAAATCTTCTGCCATGGCGATCGAGCGAAACATGCCCTGCGGAGGAGCATCGAAATCGTAGGTTTTGATGTCCTCTGTGCGGTTTTGAAACTCGGAGATGGGCGCGTTCTCGGTGAGTGGGAGTTCTTCGCCAGGCGCTGCTGAACTCGACAAGAGTGCAGCCACCATCACAATGCCGGCTAGGTGGGAATTTCTAATCATCATGTCTGTCTGCTACACCTGTCGAGGGGAAGCTGTCAAGAAATCGGTGAGGAAGTGGCCCATTGCAGCATTTTCCAGCCATCTGGTAGGATTTCGGGCACCGAACGGACAAGTCGTCGAACATTCTCACTGGTGACCCAATATGATGTTGCAAGACGCTGACGCCCTTCCCCAGCTTATCGGGGAGTATAAGCCGCTCGATCAGTGGCAGATCCATCTCAACCAGCTTTTCTATGGCCTGCGAGGGGACAAACTCCGATCGTACTACCAAACGTTCACCTCAGCAGATTTCCGGCTCGCCCATGCGCTGGCAGCTGATTATTTTGAGCGCGTCACCAAACGCGAGAAGATGGTAGGTCGTCAATCTTCCAACCCCGTACTCCTTACCCCTCACGCCTCACCGCGTATCGTTCTAGAACTAGGTCCCGGCAACGGGAATCTGGCCGCCTGCTTCCTCAATCATCTCAAGGTGCTCGACAAAGAAGGCGCGGTCTATCCACATGTGCGGTATGTCATGGTCGATTGGGAAGAGTCGGTGTTGGCCGGGGCTCTGGCTCATCCAGATCTGGCAGTGCATCGGGATCGTGTGGATACTCATTGTGGATCGATTGAGGTGGTGGAGGGAGTGGCAGATGGGACGGTCGACCGGATCATCTGTAACGAGTTGTGGAACGATCTGCCGACGAAATTGTTGGCAAAACATGGCGGCGAGGTCGAGGAAGAGTATCTCCGTCCCAATCTGAGCGAGTCGCTCCATGCCAAGATTCAAGATTGGTCGGCGTTTGTCCGGGCCTTTCAGGACAAGGATCTTGCAACACTCAAAACGTTCCCTCCGTTTCTTGATGAACTGGTCTGGGAAAAAGAATACCGCAAAGTGGAGTGGAAGGATGTGCCCTATCGAAAAACGATCGTCGACTTCCTCCAGGCCATCGACCAAGAAGTCTTGGTGCCAGTCAACGTTGGGGCCTTCGCGACGCTAAAAGAGGCGAAGCGGCTTCTAGCTCCGGACGCGATCGGCTTCAGCGCCTTCGATGCCGGGACCGCCGACATGAACGTGTTGAACGATCCTGAGAAGCCCTGCTACGGCCAGTTCGGCGGGCAATATAGCTTCATGATCAACTTCGCGTTAGTCGATGCTGTGGCCACGCATCTGGGGCTGAAGCAGACGACCTTTGAGCCCCAGCGGGAATTCGTCGGGCGGTCGTTGAATACGAATGTGATCACCCTCATGGATCTGCTGGCGACGCATCCCTCTGCTGGGCCTACACTGCAAGCCTGGGAACAAGACAGACTTGTGCTGAAGACCATCAGGGCGTTGAACGAAACATTTGAAAGCCCCTATCGTCGCCGGCTCGAATTTCCGTTAGGCGCCAATATGCCGCCGGACGAGCGAGAGACCTTAGGCGTGATCGTGCGCGCACTCAAAGACAACGGCATTCCCGACACCGTGGCCTACGTGACCGAAGAGGAACTCACCCGCGCACAAAAGGATTTGGAAGAGATCGGCTACGATGTAGATGCTATCCAGATGGCCATGACAGCGCCTCCTAGCCCCGTCGAGTACTGCCACTTCGCTTGTCGGTGATATGTAGGAGTGAGTGTGAGCGAGGTCGACAAGGGGAGCCTCCGCATCCGCCGCTTGAGGCTATGGCTCAGCCATTGAGTTCCTGGAAATTCCGGCTCACTCTCAACAGCAGTGCAAGGCCCCGGCCAACAGTGAGCACGCGTTACCGGGGGTTATTGAGTGTATGTTCTGTCCGGATACTGTTTCATCATCCTGCAAGAAGGAGTAGAATTTTCTCGCTGAACGACTCAGCGGAGTGCCACAGTACGATGCGGAGAAAAGTCGGTGTCGCGCCATTCTGGTGCCACCAGCATAGTCTCTGAAATTCCTGAATGACAGGGGGAGAGGGCTATGAGTTCGTTTGGGACAAGCATTGCCGGGCTTGTGGGGGGAGTGGTGCTTCTGATGGGTCTGTTTGCATTGTTCCAAAGGGAATGGAGGGCAGCCTGTGCGTGGTTTCTTTCGGGCCTGGCGCTGATCGCTCTGTTGACGTTTCTCGATAAACCGGGCTCTCACCCATCAGAACCCTTTGAAACCCGCGAGACGCGCTGACAATCTCGTTTGAATTCAGAGAATGCTCCGTTTTCAGCAGTAATCACACCGCATGTACCATATTCACCAAGTGCGGCAAGAACCAATCCGGCTGACGTTCAGCATCCCACTAGCCCGCATTATTCATGACAGTTTGTCGCGAAATCATCAAGCCGCGTTGTGAGACCGGCGCACGGAGCCTGGAGGACCTGAGGCGTACTCGTGCAGTACATCGAGAGTCCGAGGAGCGAGTCCGCCGGCACAGGCTTGTCGCAACAGCGGATCGGCGATTGCAGCAGAAGTATTCATGAATAATGCGGGCTAGCCCGTTGGAGTCAGCGGAGCAAACAGCAAAGCGCTCAAGGGGCTGGTAAGCAGGGGTGCGAGCATGAGCCCGAACTGAGGGAAATGGTCCTGCAATGACAGAAACAGGCCATGGTCTTTGAGCCATTGCTGCGGCTCGGGTACGGATCGCAGAGCGGAGGTCTCTTGTAGGAGATTCGCTGCTCGTTTCGCAAGAACCAGGGCGGCGGGAAGATATGTGGAGACCAACATCAAGGTAAAGGTCACGCCCCAAAACAGAGTAATGGCTAAAGCCGTTCCCAGCACGGCTTCGTGCGCATCTTTATCGGCGATCAACGCCGCCGGCCACCGCAGCCAGGCTCCCATGTGCAAGACTCCTGCGACAAGAATCGCTGAGGCGGCAGCCAGCACGTCTTTCAAGCGCCTCATCTGCAGCGCATAAAACTCGGGATCGGGTTGAGCCCCCGCCATCGGCGGCGCGAGCGTGCTGCATGCTGCAAGCAGAGCCACCACCGGCACCACCATGGCTTGCACATTGACGATGGACACAACCACCATCGCGTACCGTAAAAGATGTTCGCCGATCCGCTGCGGTCCGGCCTGGCGTAGGTTGTCATAGCTGAAGCTGAACACGGCGCGGTAGAGCGCATGGGTGTCATCCAGCGACCAGATAAAGGCCAGTCCGATGGATGTGAAGAAGATTCCTACGGCTGTGACAAGCAGCAGCCGTGGTCGCGGAAGCGATTGGTAAATGATGATCCCGCATACGATCAAGGCGTAGAGCCCGGCCACGAGGGCCACCACCACCGTCGTCAGCCAGATATACCGGGACTTGACCTCCACGAGAAAATGAGTGGGATCGAGGGATTCCTTCGACGCTTCTGACGCGCGCTGCATCAGCCGGCTCGTGAGGTTATGGAAATTATCTACGGTGATATTGGAACTGAACTCAAACAGTCCGATCGCAAGCAGCAGAATGAACAGCGAGGGGACCATGAGGAGCAAGAAGCGATAGTCGGAAGCTGGCGAGGGAGCCGGGGGTGTCATGGCATCCACATGTACGGAATACAGATCACAGACGCACGTACAGGAGGGCATCCTAGCACAACTGCGCAAAAGGGGACGAGTCAAGAATAGGCGTCGCAGACGCCGCATCTGGTGGCTGTGACGCTATCCGCCGACCTTGTTGAAACAGATCTTCGCTTTCTGAAGAAGATAGCGGCCTCGTCGGGAGATCGTTGGGAGCGACAGGATCCTGAACTGCGTTTCAAAAAGCCACATCCACCTCGGATGAGACGCTGAGGGGAAAGCGAAGCGTTTGTAGGAGTGTCTATCGCTCCTTGAGTCGACCGAGCGTGCTCTCCACCGACCGCTCGAGTTTGTCCGCTGCTCCACTCAAGGCGAGCTCGACTGTCGCAGCCTGATGGGTCACGGCGATGGGCTGGTGACCGGCCAGTCTGGCTTCCAGGACGCAACGGATATCGTCACCTTTTGTTTTGTGACTATTGGTATCGCTGAGATGTGCTTCAACCCGTGTAATCCGATCACGAAATCGGCCGACTGCTTCTTCCCAGGAGCAAAAAAAGTCAATCGAGCAAGATTACGAATGAAGTCTCATTATCTTCGGGATAGATGATCCGGAAGAAAGAACGGAATAGAGAAGCGGACTTCCAAAACGATTTTCCGGCTGCATCACAGAGCGCACATCACGCTGAAGGGTCTGGTCGGCACGATGATCTGAAACATTTTTGGTAAAGACATACTCCGTGAGACCAGTGGAGTCCGTAAGCCGACATGAGAAATGAAGTTCCCTGGAAGATAGATCACTCAAGATTTTCACCGAGACGGTGACGGCCACAGATGCGGAGTCACCGGTGAGAATGCTGGGTGCTTCTAGAAACTTGACTTTGGTATGGCGAATTAATACGATGTGATCGAAATCGTTCCAAAAGGAAAACTAGGGTTCCGGCTTTCTTCCTTTCTAGGAGGGAGCGTCTGGTCCAAGAGTTTTCGGTCTCGCATAACGAGGCTCCACGGAGGGATAAAAGCCCGGGAGATCATGTACTGAGGTACATGGCCTTTTGGGAATTTAACCTTCCAGCAGGAGGCTTCGTTATGCATCTCCA
>JACRQB010000222.1 GCA_016222925.1 Nitrospirota bacterium
GACCCGCGAGGATGGTGTCGGCGGCAACGGGCAGCGAATTGTTCGTGATGCCCTGAGTTTGCGAGATTCCGTGGTCTTAGGCGCAGTGCGCCATCGGGCAATCGACAGCACGCTTCAGTTTGAAGGACCTGTCGATTTTTCTGGGTCCCATTTCAAGGAAGGTGTGGATCTCTCCCGGTCGGTATTCCACAAGCCGGTTGAGTTCTCACGAGCCATATTCGAGAAAGAAGCCTATTTTGTCCAAGGACAGTTCACCATGCCGGTGGGGTGTCGGGAGACCAAGTTTGGCCCCAGCACCAGATTTCATCAATCTACGTTTCGAGGCTTGGTGGACTGTACCAGCGCGCTCTTCGACGGCATGGCGGAATTCCTAGAAGTGACGTTCGAGCAGCCGGCGGTATTTGAGCGGTCAAGGTTCGGCCTAGGGACAGGATTTTCAGGGAGTCGCTTCAAGGCAAGAGTCAGCTTCAGTGAAGCGATTTTCAGCCGCGAGACGTTCTTTGGCTTTGCGGCCTTTGAGAGCGACGCGGTCTTTGCGGGTGCCCAGTTTTTAGGATCAGCCGATTTCTCACATGCGGAGTTCCGGCAACAAGACGATCTGGCAAAGGCACGGTTCGATCAACCACCCATTTTTGACCAAACAAAACGACTTGAATCAGCTCAGCCTGGCGGCCTTCTTCAAACCAGCAATGGACAGTATGCGCTCACTGCGATCTTTCTCATCGTGGCTGCTTTGCTTGTGGCCTATGCCGCAAAGCTCAAATGAAGAGCACTCGATCATCCCCAACATATAGAATCAGGCTTGCCCGTCACCCTATAAGTTGATATAACGACGTCGTGGACTCTCAGGCCGAAGATTTTGAGCAAACAGAGCTCCCGTACCAGGTCCGTATCGAAAATTTCGAGGGGCCACTGGATCTGCTGTTGCACCTCATCAAGAAGAATGAGATCAACATCTACGATATCCCCGTCGCGATGATCGCCCGGCAATACCTCGAGTATCTGGAAGCGATGGAAGAACTCAATCTCAATGTGGCGGGGGATTTTTTGGTCATGGCGGCGACGCTCTTGCAGATCAAATCCAAAATGCTGTTGCCGGTGGATGAGACGTCCGACGATGACGAAGAAGGGCCGGACCCCCGGGAAGAGCTCGTTCGACGGCTGCTGGAATATAAGGGTTTCAAAGAAGCGGCCCGTCAGCTCGACGACCAGGAAAAGGTGTGGCGCGAGATCTTTTGGCGTGAGCAAGCGCTCTCAGTAGAAGCAGCGGTTGAGGAGGAGGATCTTTCGCTGGAGAATGTCTCGCTGTTTGATCTGGTCGATGCGCTCAAGGGAGTGCTTGAGCGGAATCCTGGCAGCAGGCTCATTGAGATTGCGCCCGACAATCTCACGGTACGCGAGCGAATGAATCTCATTTTGGAAATACTCGAAGGCAAAGACTCGGTCTCATTTGCTGCGCTGTTCGAGGGATCGAGTCATCGGCTGATGGTCGTCGTGACGTTCTTGGCGTTACTTGAATTGATGAGACTGCGGGTGGCTCGTGTATTCCAAGCGGAAACATTCGGACCGATTTTAGTCTCACGGATGTTCTCCTTGGTGCCTGATCCGGCAGAACTTGACGATGTCGATATGGAATGGAGGGGGACATGACGCCACTGACGGCGGATCTGGTTCATGATATGCCGGAGACGAGTACGGTGAATATGGAAGAGGCGAATGGATCGCCGTCTGATCAGAATATCAATGGCCATCAGGTGCAAGGCATGGGGGAGCTTCAAGCGATTCTCGAAGCACTACTCTTTGTTTCTTCCGAGCCGTTGTCTGTGGCGCGCCTTGTGACCGTGATGGGGAATGTGCCGAAGATTGATGTGGAGGAGGCGCTGCGACATCTTGGCCAAGCGCTTGATCAAGATGGACGCGGAGTGCGACTGGCTGTCGTCGCGGGTGGATACCGTCTCGTGACGAAGTTGGATTATGCGCTCTGGATCAAACGGCTGGACAAGGCCAAGACATCGGCGAAGCTGTCCCGGTCTGCGCTGGAGTCATTGGCGATCATTGCCTACAAACAGCCGTTGGTGCGGTCGGAGGTTGAAGAAATCCGTGGAGTGGAGACGTCCGGTGTCTTGCGCACGCTGTTGGAGCGAAAACTGGTGCGAATCGTCGGGCGCAAAGAAGTCCCAGGTCGTCCGATCATGTATGGGACGACCAAGTTCTTTCTTGAACATTTCGGCTTGAGCGACCTCTCGCAGCTGCCGCCTCTTCGTGAATTCAAGGAGCTCGGCGAGGCGGAGCAAGCACTCCTTCCGATGGACGGGGGAGAGGTGTTGTCTGACGAGGGATCGATTGAGACGATCGAGACAAGTGTGGAGCCCTCAGTGAGCGATGATCTTCAAATGTCTACCTCTCTCGATGAAACGTTGGATCCCCTTCCTGCCGCTCAATAGTTCAACGAACAGATTGTCTGGAGCGCAGGCGAAGGCCGGTGTGCGGGGGTGAGTCTTCGAGCGGTCACTAGCCCCTTGGGCTTCACCAGCTTCCGTAATAAGAACGTTACTTTTTCCTAGGCGGTGGGTTCTTGAGTCGCTGGAGTTCCGCGCTCTGTTCGTCCACCTTTTTCTGGAGCGCTTTCAGCTCTTCCTTGAAGGCCTGCAGGTCGGTCTCATTCTTGCCACCTGGTGCGGCTTGCACGGGAATCGATGGGGGCTGTTGTGGAACGGGCGCTGCGACTGTGGGGACCGGCTGTGCAACGGGGGCGGATGGTGGAGGTGTCGCAAGGACTCTCGCCAGCAGTTGATAGTCAATGGCGAGTGATCGATCTTCAGATTTTCCAATCCAGCTCGATCGATCATACACATCCGGTCGGAGGGCGGCCTCCGGGAGGAAGGTCACTTCGCGGTCGCGTAGGCCATCCGTATCAGGGAGTGGACGTGGTTCTTTTTGGCTGGCGGTGGGTTTTTTCCCTGGATAGTATCGGTAGTGCGTCAACGTGAAATGCAGCGAGAGACCGTCAGCGAACAGATGCCCGGAGGTCGTCTCTCTATTTTGATTGACCTTTGGAGCCTGTGATAGCTGCGGTGTGGAATAGATATGAAAACCCACTCGTTGATTGGGCGTCGCTTGCGCAAGGGCGGTGACAATATGAGGGGTGAGGAATGCAATATCGTCTTCGGAGAAGGTGCGAATATCGTTCAGGTTCGTTGACTTCAAGGCTTTGCCGAGCAGCAGCAAGAGTCCGCTTTTTTCTTTCGTGTGTACCCCGCGCAAGATGTCTGCGACGGTCGTTTCAGACAATTTGATGGGATGTGCCGCCTGGGAGGAGCTGTCGGAGACATTCTCAAGGAACACTGTGCCAAGAGGGGCCTCGTGAATGGGCGTGGTGGGGCGAGGGCCGGCGCAACTCATTGCCAGACAGCTCATCGTGAGAAGACTCAGAGCCAACGTCAATGAGGAGTGTTGCATGAAATCCATGATGTTGTGTTGCTGGGTTGAGCTCAAGCGGCGCGTAGTGTAACAGGAATATCCGGCAAAAACAAAAACACCGGTATCCAGTTTGTATCGAGTCGTTAAGATTCTGGAGTATATAAGCCTGCAAGGCCGATATTCATGGTGACTCTCATGCTGGATGAGCAAGTGAGTCCGGCAGGCAGTATGGAGTGGTCTCCACGATGCAGAAGGGAATAGAACGCTTGGCGGGGGATGGCTTCTCTCTTGGTTTGCAGGTAAATCACGTGCATTTGGTGAGCGGACATCGTCATTGACGGGAGGAGAAGATTTTGTATACAATCTCGTTGCCCAATGGAGGCGAACGGGTTTGAATGCTCATTAGGCGCAAGCGAAACAGTCGATCACTTAGTAACGCCCATTCCATACAACGCACATTACACGTCAACATCCACTCTTGGTGGCCCCCCTTAGGGAGTTCCGATAGTTTCCACTGGCTCTCTGACGCTCCAAAGAAAGGAGGGAGATGGGTCTGTTTATGAGCCAGGTAGTTCGGTGTCAGGCTGTACAGGAGCCCGATCGAAGAACCTTTTACGCGAGAGGCACATGACAGGTGGCCGATCTGGTTGGAAGAGGTTTGAAGTAGCACAGCAGCAACCGGCAGATGGCAACTCACGGCAGACACAAAGGAGTGATGCACGATGGATACGAACACC
>JACRQB010000149.1 GCA_016222925.1 Nitrospirota bacterium
GGAATGGCAGAAGATGAAGCCGTTACTGGATGCGGCCAACCACGCGGTGTTGGGACACGGCTTCGAGCCGATCAAAGCGGAGCGAGTACAGCAGTTGTATGATGTGGTTGTCCGACTCACCGGCGTCGCGGAGTCGTCGCTTCCAAAGTTTCCTGTCTTGCACCTATGAGCTTTCAGTGGCGCGTTGTCAGATATTGGATCTGAGGCCGACTGTTGAGAGCTGGTCGCTCATGGACATTCGCGTCTACTACGAAGATACCGACTGTGGCGGGGTCGTCTATTACGCCAACTATCTCAAATATTTTGAGCGGGTGCGGACGCACTATCTGGAAGATCGAGGGCTGTCGGTGGCGGGGCTCATGGCCGAAGGAACGGTGTTTGTCGTCGTGCATGCGGAGGTGCATTATCGGTCGCCTGCCCGCTATGGCGAGACGTTGGTGATCGAGACGGTCGTTCCCGAGATGACGGCTGCGTCGATTACTTTTGCCCACGTGGTCAAGGACAAAGTCAGTGGGCGTGTCGTGGCCGAAGGGTCGGCCAGACTGGCGGCGACGGACGGCAACGGCAAGGTGAAGCGCCTGGACCCGGCGGCTGTTCGTTGCTTTCTGCAAGGGATAAACGACGGTTTACGAATTGCGACCAGTCCGGCAAGCGTCCAATAACCAGCGCGGCGCCTGGATCTAGCGGCTGCTCTCAGCCGGCGCGTTGTCGCCATGCCTAATTTGTGAGAGCGGCCATCGCAACAAGATGAAAGGAGTGTCCCTTATGAGCCAGCAGATTTCCGGATATACCTACGGCACCTCGGCGGTCGCGAAGTCGCCGGTGAGCCTTGCCGATTTCGAATTGATGCAGAAGAGCGCATTGTTCGGCGAGGAGGACGTGAAGTATTTACGTCTCTCTCACGATGTGGTGAAGGACCAGGTGGAAGCCATTTTGGACGTGTGGTACGGTTTCGTCGGATCCCAGCCGCATCTGCTCCAATCGTTCCTCGGTAAAAGCGACGGCAAGCCGCTCGGCGACTACTTGGGTGGGGTGCGTAAGCGGTTCGGCCAATGGATTCTCGATACGGCTCGCGCGGAGTACGACCAGAAGTGGCTCGATTATCAACATGAGATCGGCCTGCGTCATCATCGCACGAAGAAGAACCAGACGGACGGCGCGGCGGCGTCAGCGGCGATCGTGCCGTTTCGCGATCTCTTCGCGCTCATTTTCCCAGTGACTGTTACATTGAAGCCCTTTCTCGCGAAAAAGGGCCACTCGGCCGAGGACGTTGAGAAGATGTACGCGGCATGGGTCAAGTCCTGCCTGCTCCAGATCACGCTCTGGAGTCACCCCTACGTCAAAGCCGGCGATTTCTAATCGGGCATTGAGCCGGCGATTTCTAATCGGGCATTGAATCCGAAGGTCGGGGACATTCTCATCGAGACCGGGGCTGCGCTCGGTGCGATCTGGGATGTCCCCGTTTTCTTTTCCACGGCCATGCGCAGCACGATAGTCCGCTGCTGTCGATCGCAGGTCTAGCCCGCATTATTCATGACAGTTCGTCGCGAAATCGCCAAGCCGCGTCGTGAGACCGGCGCGCGGAACCCGGAGGACCTGAGGCGTACTCGTGCAGTACGTCGAAGGTCCGATGGGCGAGCCCGCCGGCCGCAGGCTTGTCGGAACAGCGGATCGGCGATTGCAGCAGAAGAGTCATGAATAATGCGGGCTAGCTTGCTGCGGGGATCTTCAGTGGGAGGAGTCTTTAGGAATTCCTCCCGTCATCGAACAGGAGGAGACAGGGTCAGATTCACCCTGTCAGCGATGAGTCACTGTCTGAGTAGAGAAGCCCTGGAGTTTCTTACCGACCTGCGCCTTCGTGTCACCCACAGTGCCACCTGACTCTGACCACTGCGTAATCACGATTTCTATTCGTCGGTTCTTACTCCGGCCTTTTTCCGTGTCATTGGCCGCGATCGGTTTGTGAATGGCATGTTCGGCCCTGGTCCGGGAGAGTTCGATATTATCCCGAAAGCCCTTCCGAGGGTCGATCCGGAGCGGCGCGTTGTCGGTATGGCCGGCAACCTCGATGTTCTGGTAGCGGAATCCGTGCAAGACGGCTCCGATCCGCTCGAGCAATGAGGTGCCTCCGAGGGTAACCGCAGCATCGCCGGTGGGGAACAATTCAGCGGCTGCGAACGCGAGGGTCAATTTATTGCCTCGCTGCCTCAAAGTTGCACTGCCCTTCTTGAGTTCGGGCTGTAAGAGGCTCGCGAGACTCTCGCTCATTTTGCCGAGGTCGCTACTTGATAAGGATTCTGTGTCATCTGCAAGCGCGGGGGGGGATGGGAGAAGGTTAGTCACGGCTAGGTTCTGATCGAGCGATTGCAGAGGAAGGGTGTTTTTGTCGGCACCGCTGTCTTCTTGGGCAGGAGCTGGCTCGGCTGGCTTGGATGTATTGCGTTCGAGGTCTGTCAGCAATTGCTTCGTGCGCGCGAGTTCCATGTCTCTTGCCATGAGTTGAGGATTCAGATCCGCCAGCTTTTGCGTGACTTGTTTGAGGTCGTCCTTGAGCTGCGCTAGTTCCTGCTCTTTCCGCGCTGTCTGCTGTTCAACTTCGGTTGCACGGCGTTTGGTCTGGGCCAGTTCCTGTTCTTTCCCCGCCATCTGTAGTTCGACGTCAGTTATGCGACGCTTGGCCTGCGCCAAATCTTGCTCTTTCCCTGATGCCGTCTGTTGTTCAGCTTCGCCTGGGCGGCGTTTGGCCTGCGCCAGCTCTTGCTCTTTCCGCGCCGTCTGTTGCTCGGCTTCGGCAAAGCGACGTTTGGCCTGCGCCAGCTCTTGCTCCTTCCCCACCATCTGTTGTTCGACTTCGGCGACTCGGCGTCTGGTCTGTGTCAGTTCCTGTTCTTTCCCTGCCATCTGCTGTTCGGCGTCGGCTGCACGGCGTTTGGTCTGGGCCAGTTCCTGTTCTTTCCCCGCCGTCTGTTGTTCGACTTCAGTGATACGACGTTTAGCCTGCGCCAGCTCCTGCTCTTTCTTCGCTGTCTGTTGTTCGGCTTCGGCGACGCGGCGTTTGGCCTGCGTCAATTCTTGCCCTTTCCCCGTCGTCAGCTGTTGTTCGACTTCAGCGACGCGACGCTTGGCCTGGTTGAGATCCTCAGTTTGTGACGCAAGATCCTCTCGAAGCTTCTTGGAATTCTCGTAGGCATTGGATCGCAGGGCTGTGATCTCACTATCTTTGGCATGGAGTTGGATAAC
>JACRQB010000223.1 GCA_016222925.1 Nitrospirota bacterium
ATTGTTAAGGCCGCGCATACGAAGACCAGTTTCTGTTTCACGTGGATCCCCTTTCAATCACATCGCAGGTGATGGTGGAAGGAGCGGCGACATCTTCGCCGCTCCTCTAAAACGGTACGCGACTACTTGGTCACGCTGATTTCTACCCGGCGGTTCTTCGCCCGCCCCTCGGTGGTGCTATTCGGCATCACCGGCTTCGTATCAGCGACTCCCATCGCATGGGCGCCGGAGAGCCCCCCGTCCGCCAATGCTTGCGCGGCGTTCGTTGCTCGCGCTTCGGACAATTCCTTGTTGGACGGGAACTTCTTTTTCAGTGCGCCGAGAATCGGCCGATTGTCGGTATGGCCTTCAACATGAACCTTATATTCCGGGAAATCCTTCAGGATAGAACCGACCTGTTTGAGCGCATCGGCTCCGGCTGGTTTGAGCCGGTCTTCGCCGGATCCAAACAGGTAGCCGGAAGCCAGATTAATGAGCAACCGCTCGTCGTTGAGATCGACGGTGATATGTTTTTCATCGATTTGCGGCTTGAGTGCCCTGATCAATCCGCGCTCCGCCTGCTTCAATTTCGCCATCTCTGAGGAAAGGTCCCCCCGTAGCCCGGAGAGCTCCTTATCTCGATCGGCTAATTGAGCCTCAAGATCGGAATTACGTTGTCTTAACGCCGCGAATTGCGACTCCAACTCCGCCGCCATCCGGTCATGGTCCTCGTTATGTTGCCTTGCCGCAGCCAGTTCAGCGGCAAGCCGATCTTTCTCACTCTGTGCAGCCGAAAGCTGACCTGCGAAGGCCGCATTGTCACCGGCTCCAGAACGAAGTGCGGCAATCTCCCGGTCGCGGTCAGCAAGCTGTCGTTCCAACTCGCTGACACGACCGCTAAGGGCTCCATTTTGGTGCCGCGCAGCCTCTAGTTCATCAGCCATCCGCTGCCGATCCCGCTCAAGGGCGGCAAGACGGGCAGCCATTTCTTGCGATGCATCGGGTGCCACAACTTTTGTAATGGAGGGGCATCCAGTGCCCTGGTGGTAGCCATACCATTTCTTATCAACACAAACAGTGGGTTGCTTAATATAGCTGTCAGAATGCTTCAGAGAAGAACACCCTACCAGGGCGACAAGCCCTGTCATCAGTAGGACGCCTTTACCAAATCGCATGAGGACCTCCTTCGTATCGATATAGCAGCAGGAATGGGATCACTGCTCCCCCACGCCGTATTGCTGGTTATACTGCCGATCTTCATTGACGGTGCTTGAGTAGATCGCGGATTTCCGTCAACAGCTTCTCCTCATTGGTAGGCGCCGGGGGAGGCGGCGGTGGAGCTGCAGGCGCTTCTTTCTTAAACCGATTCACCTGTTTGACCAACATGAAGATGACGAAGGCGACGATGATGAAGTCGAAGATACTCTGTAGAAAAACCCCATAGTTGATCGTCGGCGACCCAGCAGCTTTGGCCGCGGCCAAAGACGCCGGGGATGTTCTGGACAAATCGATGAACAGGCTGGAAAAATCCACCTTGCCCATCAGTAACCCAATCGGCGGCATCAGCACATCGCTGACGAGTGACGACACGATCTTCCCGAACGCGCCCCCGATGATGACACCAATGGCCATATCCAGGACATTCCCTTTCATGGCGAATTCCTTAAATTCTTTCAGCATAGTGTTCCCCCTTATAAGAACGCAGCCCCGTACGAGGCTGCAAGCGGCCTATCGTGTGCGGGTGGTGTCGAACGCATACCCCAGCGTGAGCAAGTATAAGTTATCGGTATCACCCGTGCCGGCAGGCGGCCGATTGTTATACCGGGTGGTCACCTGGAATCCGCTCGCCAGACCGGCCAAAATCTTCATGCGAACCCCGTTATCCATCGTAAAGAAGAAATCCGACGCGTTCTGGACCGAGGGAAATATCTCGTTGTAATGGTACAGCGTGACACGGCCATCGAACAGCGGCCAATCCAATTTCATCGCGACGCGTGCGCGAAAGCTTGCCCGATCATCGGTCAGACGATTATCGCGGTAGTCTTCATTGAAATATGTCGGACCGGCTTCGGCGTAGAAGGTCATATCCTTAAAAATACCCTTCAGATCTCCACGCTCGAGAAATTGGTACCCCGGGCCACTGGAGATCGCCGTTCTCAGCTTGAGATTTTGGAGAAAATCGTTTTCGACATAGGCCGACGCGAACCAGAACAACCGTTTGGTGATAAAGAAGTCCAGCTTGATCGTGCCGCGGGCATTCCCGGCGTTGAGACTCCCCGTATAAATAACCGGCGCCTGAACGATCGGGTTCACTTGGGTCACGGCGTTCATCGGAACCGTCATCGTGTCTCCGTTTGGCCCAGCCTTCACCTTCATCGTCCCCGGTTCTCCCTCTTCGGCCGTACCAACAAGCACGGTCCCCTCCTTTAAATGAAAGGGTACCGGGTGCGAGACCGCCAGCTTGCTCACTTCAGCCCATTTGAGCTTGATGATATCGCCTGCCAGAGAGTTCTTGATCTGTAGTAATCCGCCCGACATCTCGATCACTTCACCATAGATGACGCTGCCGTCTTTCAAGGTGACGACATCGAGGATCGGTGTCGGCGTAGTCGCGAGCGCCCCATCATCAGCAATAACCGGCGTCGCCATCGCACCCAGAGCTAAGACGGCGACCAGTAACATGAGCGGCTTCATTTATCCTCCTTCGTGTGGCTAAGTAGTTTGGTTGGAGTAAGTCACCCTTGGGTATATACCTAGATTACAGTGACACCGCAAGAGCCTGTTGTCTGTCTGTGCGAGACCCAGCATAGCGCTCTTCAATGTCCAGACAGAGGGGAACGCCATGTTGAACCTCCATACAGGTCTACCGAATCTGAGCGATGACGGCCATGGAGTACCGATTCGTGGTTGAAACAGTCCGGCTTTACGAGCACTAGATCGTCTCCATACAGGCCTGATACGGTTTTAGTTCTGGTAACAAACGCCTTCCAGCCCATGCCGATCCTTTTCCAACTGCACATAGTAGCGTGCCGCTTCGGATCGCCTGGATATCTTCAAACGCTTGTAGATTCTTTGTAAGCGAGTGGCCACCACGCGAGGCACAACGTTCAATTCTTGTGCAATCTCCTTGTTTGTCTTCCCGAGAGCCACCAGAGAGAGTAGCTGCCGATCGTCTTTCGAACAGCTATAGGGGATCCGCTCTTGTCCAGCCAACCCTCCATCCCGAACCCATGTGATGACTTGCTGAGTCAACTGCTGATCCATGATCGCCCTCCCACTCGCAATAATCTCGATACTCCTCACAACCGCCTCAGCAGCTGCGCCCTTCAGCAGGTAGCCATGCGCATCGGCGATGATGGCTGCTCGCAGGAGTTCCTTATCGTCATGCGCCGTAAAAAAGAGAACGCCGATGTTCGGGTGTGACTCACGGATAGCTCTACACACGTCGATTCCACTTACTTGCCCCACGCGAGTTTCTAACATCACGATATCCGGCCGGTGAGCCTGTATCGCGTCAAAGGCTTCGGAGGGAGTACGAGCACTGCCTAGAATTTCGATGTGGCGGGCTGTGGATAGGAAGGCCTTGAGCCCATGCAGAGTCAGAATGGAATCATCGATCAGCAACACACGAATCGGTGCTCGTATTCCAGTTAATTGGTCCATCGGGTCATCCCTGTTTTGCGAAGGTTTCAGAACTCAGCTGTGCTCAACCCACAGGAAACATGTCGCCCATCGCGATCGACAGATAGACCGCTCATACCTCGCTTTTCTCACACGTCCTCCCGCATGGTATGCTGGCGTTTAGTGTGACGACGCCTTGGAGCGATCTGCCTTGCGGATGTGAGCCCTTCGGCATATTGAGCGGCAAGATTTTTAAGCATCCTCATATTCACCCTCGCCCCGCAATTCACACAGCGCAACGCGCCCCGCCCTGCCGCTTGCTCTGCAAGGTCTTCATCAGCGCCCAGCTCCACAATCATCAATCCTCCACATCGTTTACATCGCATTACAGCTCTCCTCCGAGTTAGGCCGTGGGATACACCCTAGTTACACAGCCCTCAGGGGCTTGAGTGGAGACGCGCGTCGCGTGCGAGATCGACCTGACCGTGGAGCGATCGCACCGATCCGGTCATAGCCGGACGAGTTCAACACCCTGCAGATGTCCACAAAAAAATCGACGAATGCCCCGATCAGCAATTCGCGACAAGCCGATTCCTGGATTCCATTCAGATGCTTCCACTGCCCATTCACGCGTTGCAGCACGACCAATCGATGCGTGTTCAGTCCCGCGCGAGATTCCGTGGTCAGCAGGTAGTCCTGTCCGTTGTAGTCTTCGACGAGTAGCCCTGGTGTGGTCATGCTTTTTACCTCTCTAATCGCATTTCTATTGATAATCGCACTTGCAACGGATACTGCCGACTTCCTCTTGATGGCCTTGCATGGTTACAACCCCCGTGCCACATCACTAAACGAGTGAAGGCCTCCACATAATCAATCGGTTGCATTGAATGTATGGATTGGTGAGACCGTCTCCGTTGTGTCGGCATGAAACAATAGACTGTCTCATGAGACAGTCACAGGGTCGTGAGAGACGCTTACGCTACAGGGATGGAGGGGAACGGGTGAGCACGGCCGTCATCGGCCGGATCTTTCGGTGCAATGCTGGGAAGAAAACAGGCTGCCCTTGCGCTCTACTAGCGAGGATCGATATCTAGCTCGACGAGGCGGCGATAGAACGTCGCCCTACTGACGCCCAGCCGTCTGGCGGCCTCCGTCCGATTGCCGTTGGCATCCGAAAGCGCCGCGAGGAATCGAGATTTCTCGTCCCGGTTCGGCAACGGGATCCACACGGAAGAACTTGGCACAACGGGGGCACTGATGATCTCCGGCGGAAGATCAATGGGAAGAACCTCTTTCGCCTTGCAGCTGATCACCGCAAATTCGATGGCACTCTTCAGTTCACGCACATTACCGGGCCATGCGTGGCTCATGAGAAGCCGATGGGTGTCGGGATTCAGGCGCTCGATGGTCTTTCCAGTGGCGGTGCAGATTTGCCCAAGAAAGGATTGGGCGAGAAGCGGGATGTCTTCGCGTCGTTCTCGCAGAGGGGAAAGCTGGATTCTGGCGATACGAATTCGGTAGAGCAGATCCGCTCGGAAGGACCCACGGACGACGTCTGCACTCAAGTTATGATGGGTGGCCGCCACAACACGCACATCGACTTTGCGAGGCTTAGCCTCACCCAGACGGGTGATCTCCTTTTCCTGCAACACCCGCAAGAGAGCCGTTTGGACTTGCTGCGGAATATCCCCGATTTCGTCGAGGAACAACGTGCCACCCTCTGCTGCTTCGAATAATCCTTGCTGATCATTGACCGCCCCGGTAAAGGCGCCGCGCTTGTGGCCGAAGAGTTGGCTCGTCAGGATCGAGTCGGTCAATCCCGCGCAGTTAGCGGCGATAAATGGCTTATGTTTTCGGCTGCTGCAAGAATGAATGGCGCGCGCAATCAATTCTTTTCCAGTTCCCGTTTCCCCTTCGATCAACACAGTGGTATCGACCTGCGCCACGTCTCGAACAAGTTGGTACGTGCGAAGCATGGCGGGACTCTTCCCCACCAGGTCGTGGAACGACGCCTGCTCGTTGAGCGCCCGGCGGAGCGTGTGGAGCTCGGTGCGGTCATGCACGATGACGATATGCCGACCGGGGTGGCGAGGATCTCCGTGGACTTCTATCTCAACCCAACAGGGGCGGGGTCCTTCGATGCCCACCACGCAGGTCTTCCCTCGGTCTGAGGCGGTATCGATCAGCTCCCGAATCGCCGCACGATCTTGCTTGTGAAGAGGAAGCGCTTGCTCCCATTCCCGGCCGATCACAGCTTCAACCGTAATTCCCAGGATCTCAAGACCGCGATCGCTGGCGAACGTGATGTGCCCGCGTTCATCGAGAACAAATGCAGCGAGCCCGAGGTGCTGAAGCAGCGCCAGCGCATCATCCTTTGTGCGCTCGCTGGCTTCAAGCTCGCTGATCAGGCGTGTCTCAGTCTTACGGTAGGACTTCGCGGTACGTTCTTCGGCCAGCATGCGTTCCCGAGCCCGTTGAACGATGGCCCCCATCTCCTTGAAGCCGGAACCCAGACGCTCAATGAGTAACAACTTCTTGGATCCAATCGCCAGCGCGGTAGCCTCCAGTGTCATGGAGCCTCCCTGTCGATCAGGTTCCGTCCATGGGCCCGACTTCTCAGTTGCGCCGGAGGTGCCCGCCCAGGCTAGGTGAGCACCCGTAAGGTACTCCTGCAGGAACGGCGAGCATCGGCCAAGATCTAACACCCTACAGTCCGCCGGGCCGATCCACGCGCGCCACCATTCAGGCGGAAGGCCTTGAAGCCGAAACTCGGACGAATCCTCCTTGCACTCAAACACCACAATGTCGAGAGTGGAGAGAACCGCATTGAACAGGGACTCGTTGTGCAGTGCGAGGTTGCCTGGCTGGCTTTTCATGAACAATCCCTGGGGATCGGAGATGCATGGACGATCTGAGTTGCGAGCTTCACAAATAACTCTTCGACTCCCTGCCCAAACTTGGCGCTGCCGAACAGGACCGTCCAGCCTCGTTCGCGGAGCTGCTCGATCGCGCCCTCGTCGATCTCCCACTCAGATCGAACATCCGCTTTATTGATGATTGAGATGAACGGAACCGTTCCTACCGTTTGTATGGCGGTCTGCTGTAGCGCGAGTGCCGTGTCCAGGGTCGCTCTTCTGGTGCCATCCATGACCAAGATGTAGCCGG
>JACRQB010000224.1 GCA_016222925.1 Nitrospirota bacterium
TCAAAGAACTTGAGCGGTTACTGTCATGAGAGCATTCGTCGTGATCGCATCGGCAGGGCTTCTGATTTCTTGCGGGGTGGTGGGAACACCGGTCGCCCCGGAACTCATCGGAGTTGCGCCTACGATCGCCAAGCAGAAACGGCAACATGCCCTCGAGGCAGAGCGGCAGGCAACGGAGTCGACTGAACCGGACCCTACCCTGGGAGGCCATGAGATGGACCTACCTCCATCGCAGCCGGTCGGAATACGATAAGCAGTGTTGGGTCTGATAGCATTCGATTAACTCAAGGATCAACGCGATGCATAGTTTTGAGTACCACCACGGTGAATTGTATTGTGAACAAGTACCGGTCAGCCGCGTGGCGAAGGAACTCGGCACTCCCTGTTATATCTATAGCCATGAGACACTCGTCCGGCATTTCCACGCCTACGACAGTGCCTTCAAGAGTATCCCGCATGTCATCGCGTTTGCGATGAAGGCCAATTCCAATCTGGCCATCCTTCGCCTGATGGCCAAGGAAGGCAGCGGCGCGGACATCGTGTCGGGTGGCGAGCTGTTCCGAGCCCTCAAAGCCGGGGTGCCGGCTTCTAAAATCGTGTTTGCCGGCGTCGGCAAATCGCCGGATGAAATCCGCGACGCGCTGAAGGCCGACGTCCTCATGTTCAATGTCGAGTCGTCGGCTGAGATTCATGCAATCAATGAGGTCGCGGCATCGGTCGGCAAAAAGGCTCGCATCGCGTTGCGGATTAATCCGGACGTCGACCCCAAAACCCATCCCTACATCTCGACAGGGATGAAGAAGAGCAAATTTGGCATCGCGTCGGATCGCGCGCTCGAAGAATACAAGATGGCGTCCTTGCTGGACCACATTGACGTTGTCGGGGTCCACGCCCACATCGGCTCGCAGTTGACGGACGTGACGCCGTTTGTCGATTCGTTGAGGAAGGTCGTAGCGCTCATCGATACGCTGAAAGGCCAGGGCATCAACATCCGCTACCTGAACATCGGAGGCGGACTCGGTATCACCTATTCCGAGGAGAAGCCGCCGTTACCCCAGGACCTGGCTGACGCGATTTCGCCGCTCGTCAAAGATTTGGGGTTGACGTTGGTCATGGAACCCGGACGCGTCATCGTCGGCAATGCTGGCATCCTGGTGACAAAGGCATTGTACGAGAAGGCCGGAGAGACGAAGCACTTCGTTATCGTCGACGCCGCCATGAACGATTTGATTCGGCCCAGCCTGTATGGCGCCTACCACGAAATTCGTCCAGTGAATGAGGAAGCCATTCATCGGACCAAACAGACGGTGGACATTGTCGGGCCGGTCTGTGAATCGGGTGATTTTCTGGCCAAGGATCGATCGCTGCCTGGCACCAAACCTGGTGAGTTGTTGGCAGTCATGAGTGCGGGAGCGTATGGCTTTGTGATGGCGTCGAATTACAACTCTCGACCCCGCGTACCGGAAGTGCTCGTCAAGGGCGGAGAGTTTCACGTGATTCGCGAGCGAGAAACATACGACGACCTCGTACGGGGCGAGAGAATTCCGTCCTTCCTCAACGAAACGGAGTGAGCATGTTTACCGGATCTCTTGTCGCGATTGTGACGCCATTTCGACAGGGCAAGGTCGACGAGCGCGCCTTGGCCGAGTTGATCGAATGGCAGATCGCCAGTGGCACCAATGGCGTTGTCCCCTGCGGAACCACTGGTGAATCGGCCACCCTTTCTCATAGCGAGCATAATCGGGTGATTGAACCCCCTACTACAACAAACCGACTCAGGAAGGACTCTATCGACACTACACGGCTGTTGCCGAAGCCGTCGACCTGCCCTTACTCCTGTACAACATCCCCGGTCGTACTGGAGTCAACATGCTACCCTCGACGATCGCCAGACTCTCAGACATGAAGACGATCGTCGGGGTTAAGGAAGGGAGTGGTTCGGTCCAACAGGCCTCAGATATCGTGCAGATGTGCGGTGACCGCCTAACTGTGCTGGCTGGCGACGACTCCCTCACGTTACCGATGATGGCAGTCGGCGGAAAGGGTGTGATCACCGTAACGGCCAATATCGTGCCGATGGAAATGGCCGGTCTTGTGAAGGCCTTTGCAGAGGGACGAATCGACGAAGCGCGACGGATTCACTTTAAGCTCTCTCCCCTCTTTGCGGCGTTGTTCTATGAGACCAATCCCATTCCCGTCAAAGAAGCGTTAGGACTCATGAGGAAAATCGACCCGGAATTACGCTTACCGCTCTGCCCAATGGCGCAGGACACACGAGAGAAATTGATTCGCGTCCTTAAGGATGCGGCGTTAATCTAACTTGAGCAAGGTCTAGGTGCACGACAAGATGATCAAGATCATTGTAGCGGGTGCGGCCGGCCGAATGGGTTGCCGACTAGTGTCACTGATCCGCGATTCAACGGCGTTGACATTGGCAGGGGCGTTGGAAGGAAAAGGACATCCGGCGTTAGGGGAGGATGCAGGCGAGACTGCGGCCTCAGGTCGTGCCAGCATTCCCATCACAGATGACCTCTCCATTCTGATGGAGCGAGGAGAGGTTGTGATCGATTTTTCCTCGCCCTCGGCGACACTGGAACATATGCGGACCGTTGCTCACCACCGACGGGCCATGGTGATCGGGACTACCGGATTTTCGGCTGTTCAACTCGATGAGCTGAGATCACTGGCCCAACAAATTCCCTGCGTCTTTTCTCCGAACATGAGTGTCGGAATCAACCTGATCTGCAAAGTCATCGGCGAAATGGCCAGAACGCTTGGGGACGAGTACGACATCGAAGTCATTGAAGCTCACCACCGGCTGAAAAAGGATGCGCCGAGCGGCACGGCCCTCAAGATCGCCGAAGTCCTCGCCCGTTCGGTGAGTCGAGACTTGGACCAAGTCGGAGTCTATGCCCGCAAGGGACTGATCGGAGAACGAACTAAGGCAGAAATCGGGATACAAACCATTCGCGCCGGTGATATCGTCGGCGACCACACGATTCTGTTTGGTGGCATGGGAGAGCGAATCGAAGTCACTCATCGGGCCAGTAGTCGAGATACGTTCGCCCTCGGAGCCCTGCGAGCCGCAAGGTGGGTCGTCCGCCAACCGCCTGGATTATACGACATGATGGATGTTTTGAACCTTCGCTGACCATCTTCCAACTGCGCCTCGGCATCGATCCACTTGATTGCATACGCCTTCAATGAATGCACGGGTTGGATGCAGTCATACAACACCCTCCCGCAGGATATTCAGGTATGCTGTGGCTCACTGGATAGGTAGTGCTTCTGGTTGACGACTTTGAATCCGTTACCGATCATGAAGAAAGAATCGGCAGTCAATTCGATGATTTGTGGTTGGTTTTTGCCTAGCCACTGGCGAACGGAAATTAACCGTCGCCGGTGATCTGCGGAGCAGCCATTCCCCACAGTGAGTTGAATGTTGCTGAGATCAAACCTGACCTCGCAACCATCCTGCTCGTCAGTAGGTAGTGGTTTGGAGACTGACAGGGAAGGGTTAGTGTCGAGCCGTAATCGGTCGAGGCTCTTGATCCGCTGCTTTCCGACGACCACAGTTCAAACAAGCAAACACAGTGATCGCAAGCCCGGCGTCCAAATCCACCGCCCGTTCCGGTAACATCGCACCATGGCATTTATCGCATGTCTTCATGGTCACTATGTATAGATTAATCCTAGCCATTTTGCTTTTCACAGCTCTCTACTTTTTGCTCCGACAAATATTTCGTGGATTCAAGAAGCCTATTGAGAATGGCCGGAAGAAAGCATCCGTACGAGTCCAAGATGAAGAACAAGATCAGATGATCGAGGATCCGGTGTGTCACATATTCGTTCCGAAGCGAATCGCCGTAATCGAAACGATCGGGGCACGGGAATACTGTTTTTGCAGCCAGGAGTGTGCCGTGAGGTTTCGGAGTGAGCACCCCATCTAGCAGATGTGTTTAGGAGCTAGGCGAATCGCCCTCGTGGAAGAATAATTCCGTAGTTTCCGCGACACGTTGGTTAGCAGCCTGAGTAGGTGTAGTCAGAAAGCTTCTCCTCTTTGTCGAACTTGAGGGTGATCTGACATTGATTAGGAGAGAAATTGAAGAACGGAGGCCCTGATTTTCCTCCGGCGATGCGATAGTAGGTCCAGGTCTCTCCACCAAAAAATCTGGAGGCCTTGCCATCTGGAGCCCCCCAGTTCTTTTCGAACCAGCCTTTATCTTTTCCCTGAAGCTCTGCCGGTTTCAGTGAAGCCTCAAGGTATGGGTTCTTCCCTGAACAGGCTGGAATGACTAGGGAAAAGAGCAGCAACCAGACAAATCGTTTCATCGTGCTATCTCCGCTAAGACCAATGGGCATCTTTAACCGGGAAATTCTATCTCCCGCTCGAAAGCCTGTCAAACTTTTGTATCGACTTCTTGCAGTGAAGTTGAGTTCTCCATACAATGACCGATAAGAACGATATCGACTCACGATCTCTTCGCTAGGAAAGGGACCATTATGAAAATCTATCTCGATACAGCCAACGTCAAGGAAATCCATGAAGCGGCAAGCTTTGGATTACTCGACGGCGTGACCACGAATCCCTCCTTGGTCGTTAAGGAAGGCCGAAGTTTCCGGGAAATGCTGCAAGAGGTTTGCAAGATCGTGGACGGGCCGATCAGCGCCGAGGTCGTGAGCATGGAAGCGGACGCCATGGTGAAGGAAGGTAAAGAGCTCGCCAAGATCCACAAGAACATCGTGGTCAAATGCCCATTGATTCCGGAAGGCCTTAAAGCAACAAAGCGGTTGGCGGCCGAGGGAATCAAAGTGAACGTGACCCTCTGTTTTTCACCGACACAGGCGCTGTTGGCGGCCAAAGCTGGCGCCTGGTGCGTCTCGCCGTTTATCGGACGGCTCGACGACATCAGCTCAAGCGGCATGGAGCTCATTCGACAGATTTTGACGATCTATAAGAACTATGACTACAAGACCTTGGTGTTAGTGGCAAGCGTCCGCCATCCGCAGCACGTCGTCGAGGCGGCGTTAGCCGGCGGTCACATCTGCACGATGCCCTACAGCGTGTTTCAAATGCTCTTCAAGCATCCGCTGACCGATGCGGGACTGAAGAAGTTTCTGGACGACTGGAAGGCGAAGGGGCAGCAATAGCGGTGACTAATGGGGGTGGGCTCCGTGTTAGGTGGACGTTCACCCCCGCTCTAAACGCCGCTCCTCTTTCAAACAGAAGATGAGTACCTGGTGACGTTCTCTTAAGCTACGCAGTGTCAATTTCTTTTCTCGCCCTCCGAAACACCGCGTGAAACATCGAACGGGTCAATTTCCCGGTAAAGGTGTTTTGTTGGCTAGGGTGATAGGACCCTAGCAGGATCACGCCCCACGGTAAGCGATAGGCGACTCCATGGCCGAATTTTGGAACTGGC